>JAYVSL010000120.1:0-14266 GCA_043775355.1 Planctomycetota bacterium | reverse complement strand
TTCTTTCCAGCCTTGCGCTAATTGGTCCATGAAACGTTTGATGACGTTATCGAGCAGACTTTGTTCGATGGTAGTCAGCGTGCGGATGCGATCGAGCGGTTTGCCTGGGCCGCCGAGCATGCGATCGATCAAGCTGAACGCGAGTTTCATATCCATCGTGGCTAGGCCGCGTTCTTGGATCGGCGCCAACGACAGCACGTTAATCACCGTTGGATTGGGCAAGGAGTTTCTAAACACCTCGAAGGTCAGTTCACCCAGCGAGATGATGTTGACCTCAATGTTGATGCGCAGGTAGGTCGACAAAATCATCGTGATCGTTTGCGAAATCGCCTCATGCATACGCTGAAGCGAGCGCAGTTGTTCGCCTGACAATTTGTTCGGACGAACGAAATCGTACTCAATAACGCGCTTTTCACGCTTACGCTTGCCCGCGCCAACTTCCTCAACGGAAGACAGCAACGCGTCGAGTTCTTCAGATGAAAGGATTTCATCGCCCATGACTTAGTCTCACTGCACCAACAGATTAGTGAGCACAACCCGATGAACAATTTCCTGATCAGCCTTGATCTCTGGGAATAGCTCACGCAAGGATTTTTCAATCCGATCTTTAAATCCTTTTTTGAGCTGCAGCGAGATATTTGGTCCCGTCAGTTCATCAATATCGTAACTGCGTAGGTGTTCTTCAAGAGCCATCTGCAAGATGCGTTTGACATCCGCGCCACCGCTGCCGCCACCACCGCCATGTCCACCGCCACCACCCGCTGCGAAGCCCGTCTTCGTGGCGTCCTCACCGCCCAACCAGAATGAACAGGACACTTTGATAAAGCGACGACCGGCTTGATTACGTACATTGCTGATCAAATCGGGCATGCTGACCTCGGTCAAATGCGCGATCCCGGTATGGGCTTCTGGATGCTTCTCTTCCGTATGAGCTTCTGCCGCAGCTTCGGTTTTGACGGTGTCAAACATCGAACTGACGTACATGCCAGCGCCAACGCCAAGGCCGATAAGAACGACGCCAGCCGCGATCGGTCCCATCATGCCGCCGCCTTTGGGTTTTTCTGTCGTTGTTGCTGCCGCTACGGGTGCTGCGGGTGCTGCATGTTCAGCCATGATTGACCTCCTGAATGCGCATGTGGTCTTCACTGCGCGACGGCATCATGTCCAAGCATACCCCAACAACGGTGGTATGCCCAGGGACGATGGCAACGCGCATGGACCGATGGTTCCGTCTGAAGTTTTTTGCTGGCCAATGCCACTGACCGTGGCTCTTTCGGGCAAGCGATCGAGCTCCCACGACCTGAAGCCGTTGAAAAAAATCATTTCCGTTGATGTCCTTCGAGCCTCTCACTGTGCTGCCCCGGCTGCCGGCTTCTGCGTTCGCTCAATCAACTGACGAATGTCTTGTTCTCGCCGACTGTCTTTCTTGCGTAAGATTTCCATCAGCTCGGCGCGTTTCTTTACCGGGGTGACGGTTTCCATAGCGACTAAGATGTCGGCAACTTCCTGCGGAGTCGCTTGATCAAGATACGGCACGACCTGTTCCGCTGGCATGAAAGAATACAACGTCGCCAAACGTTGAACTTGAGTTCCGCTGGCTCCATCTAAGTCGATGCGCAACATTTCTTGATGAATCGCCACCGCAACGGTGGGATATTCCTGATCTTGTTGCGCTAGTACCAACAAACGAGACGCCTTCTTGGGGTCCATCAAAGCAAGATATCGTGCAATTTCACGCGGGGTGAAACGCCGTAAACTTTGCCAAGCGCTGTCTTTCATCTGTTCGAAAAGTTTGGCTTGGTCGCGATACCGGGCTTTTTCTACCTCGGCCATAACTTGCATGCGCTGCGCTTCGTTCGCCTGCGCTGCTGCCCAGCGAGCACGTTCTTCAACCTGAATCTTCGCTTTATCAGCAAGCGCGCGTTCTTGATCCTGCACCTGACGTTGCAGCCGCTCCTGCCCTGCTTTAGCCAACTGCAGATCCGCCCATTGTTGATCCAGGTGCACTTGACGTTCATCAAGAGAATCCTGCTGGCGACGTAAACCGGTCATCAATTGATTCGCGTGTGCAGCGCCGGCCATTTCGGCAATATGAGCAAGCAATTCCTGCTCGTTGCTGGCTGGAGCCAGCGGAATCTCTGCCGGTTCCGCCGGTCGATGGTGCATGGTCTCAAGCCACGCCTGTTCTTCGACCGACAACACCAATGGACGCAATGATTTTGCGCTGAGCTTGCCGTTGGTCCGTAAACTGCTCAAGGCCGTAAGCCCACCAACCAACAGAACAACTCCCAGTGCTGCCAAGCCATATACGAGGGTGCGAAAAAAACCGTTCATGACTGAGCCTCCTGATGTTCGACGCTGTCATCCGCATTATGAAAACGCGCGACCCTGGCGTCTTCAACTTGGCGTTCATTGAAACGCCGAACGGCAAATTCTTCCATCCGCCGTTGTGCTTGACGCTCGGCTAATCGCATGCGTTCGCTGGCGTCAATTTCTTGGAGTTTAATAAAGGTTGCGTGTGCGCGATGAGCTTCTGCCAAAACTGTACGAGCTGCCGATATTTCCATCTCACTTTTCGCTAAGGCCTCATGAAGTCCACGCACCTGTACTTCGATATGAATCCAATACCGTGACAGTTGATCGCGTCCGCTGAGTCCAACCACGGCAGCAGCGCTGTGGCGTTCACCCAACAAAATGCCAATACGTTCGGTAATGTCCTGACGTTTACGTTCTAGGTCGCCCAGACGTCGACGGGCCTCCTGCTCCTGACGTTCATGCAGGACCACCAGCGCAGAAAAACGCGGGCGCTGGCTCATTTCTGCTCACCAATAATCTGGGTCAGTTGTTTGAGTGCTTCCGCACGCGAAATCACCTGGCCCATATCTTGGCGGACAAACTCTAACAGACGAGGACGCACCGCGATGGCCTGATCGACTCTGGGATCAGCGCCTTTTCGATACGCGCCGACTTCCACCAAATCGCGCACGCGTTCGTATTCACTCCACAGTTCGCGCGCTTTCATCGCCAGGCGATAATGCGGCTTGTCGGCGAGATCGACTAACAAACGACTGATTGATAATAACGGGTCGATCGCGGGATAAATTGCCTGACCGGCTAAACGGCGACTCAAGAATAAGTGACCATCAAGAATCGCGCGCACTGCGTCGCCCACCGGATCGTTCTCATCATCGCCTTCAATAAGCACCGTATAAAGGCCGGTAATGGAGCCAACCATGCCGGTACCCGCGCGTTCCAAAAGACGCGGTAAAATAGCAAAAGCACTGGGCGGAAATCCGCGCGTAACGGGTGGCTCGCCGGCTGCTAAACCAATATCACGCTGCGCTTGGCAGAAACGCGTGACCGAATCCATCATCAATAAAACGTCGAGGCCACCGTCGCGAAAATGTTCGGCTAACGTATGCGCCGCATATGCCGCAGCTAAGCGTTCAACCGCTGGACGATCGCTGGTCGCAACGATGACTACACTGCGAGCAAGACCTTCGGGCCCCAAAACCTTGTCGACGAATTCGCCAACTTCGCGTCCACGTTCACCAACCAGCGCGATGACGTTGACGTCAGCTTTGGCATGGCGCGCCATTTCGCCTAACAACGTCGATTTACCCACGCCAGAACCGGCGAAAATACCAAGGCGTTGGCCCTTACCGATGGTGAACAGCGTATCGACCGACTTAATCCCGGTTTCCAAAATGCGCGAAATCGGCTGACGTCCAAGCGGCGGTGGCGGATCAGCCATGATTCCACGACGCGCTTGTCCAACGATTGGTCCACGCCCATCAATCGGATTGCCAATGCCGTCAATAATGCGGCCGATGAGTCCTGGCCCGACGGGCACCATCAAACCGTGGCGACGCGCGATTACTAAATCACCTGGACGAATGCCATCGAGATGGCCAAGTGGTTGCAGCAAAATTTCGCCTTCACGAAAACCTACCACCATCGCCGTGCGTTCACGACCTTCTGCGCCAACCACGGTACAGGTATCGCCCACGGGCATCGCCGGTCCGGAAGCCACCACGGTTAACCCAACGACCCGCAACACCACTCCGGTAGCCTGCATCGGTTCGATGGTTGAAAGTTGATCATGATAGCGATTGAGCGTGATCATGTTTCAGCCTCCGATGAATCGTCTGCCGACGGCGGAATGTCATCACCTGGGCGCACCAACACGGTGCAATCCGATGACGGCGCACTGTCGAGCAACTTATCAACCAGACGCTTCCAGCAACCATCCAAACTAATATCCAGGCGCGTGCCTTGCGATTGGATAATGCACGAACCACGCGTCAAACCCTGATCTGGGATGACTTCCAGGCGTTCGATCCCAGGAAGCTGGACGCTGATGGCCGCGATGCGCTCAGTCAAACTTGCGGCATCCGTCGGATGCATGCGCACCACGATTCGCCGACGATCTGGAACTTCTTGCAGTGCGCGTTTCACCAGCGGATCGATCCAAGAGGCATCACGCTCAACGGTTTGACGAAGTACCGCTGCCGCCACCGCTAAGCCAAGACGAACTGACTCGGCTTCTGATTCTGCCACCAACTGTTTTTCCAATTGGTCGAGCCGTCCAGTGGCTCCGGCTAACGAGGTTAATACTGGCTCAAAGCGATCAAGAAATGCTTGCTCACGTTGTTGCCCACGTTCGTTAGCAACGCGTTCCGCATCGCCAGCACGCTTGTCTGCCGCGGCGACGCGCGCAGCGGATTCCGCCACGCCAGCTTTGCGACCTTCTTCACGAGCGGCTGCCAAACGCTGATCCCATTCGCGCAGTGCCCGATCGACCCCCGCATTGGCGAGGGCGACCGCTTGGCCAGCAACCGCACGTGAACGAAGAATAGTCATGACCGAACCTCACGCTGCTGTTCGCACATCAGCTGGTCCACCAACATGCTGCGGCTGAGCGTGCTCATACCATGGTCTCGCCGGTTCCGCGCTGAATACGAATATCGCCCTTCTCTTCCATCTGACGAACCAGAGTGAGAATTCGTTTCTGCGCTTCCTCGACATCGCTGAGTGGGCGTGGTCCGAGCATTTCGATTTCTTCTTTGATGTTGTCGCGTGCACGTGCCGAGAGATTGCCCAGCAGCTTCTCTGACAGCTCTGGAGGCGCCGCTTTGAGCGCCAGAGCCAGATCGGCTTTGTCGATTTCGGCCAAAACTTTCTGCATATCTTTGTCGCCAATTTTCGTGAGGTCTTCGAACACGAACATCAAAGCCTGAATCGAATTGGCGATCGCTGGCGATTCGCGATTTAAGCGATCAAGAATCGCTTTGCTGACACTCGGTTCGCTGATGTTCAGCATCTGAGCGACCGTCTTGTAACGGTCACCGCCGCCACTGTCAGATTGACGAGAACCCAGCGAATAGGCGCGAACTTCAAGCATTTCGTCGACTTGGCGCACCAGTTCGGCCGGCATCTCCTCCGTCGAAGCAATGCGTTTAATCACGTCAAAACGAAGATCTTCTGGGAAACCCTTGAGCAATTCGCTGCCTACTGCGGCATCAAGATGACTGATGACGATGGCCAAAACTTGCGGGTGCTCACCACGCAAAAGACTGGCGACTTGTTTGGCATCCAGTGTCAACAACGAGCGAAATGGTTCCGCGTCACGGGTCTGCTTGCGGATTTTTTCGAGCAAGTCTTTCGCTTTTTCTTTGCCCAAGGCGCGTTCTAAAATGGCTTGCAACATCGGGGCAACGGCCACGCGGTCACCACCTGACGCTTGATTGAAATCCTTCAGCGTCTTCTCCATATCATTGCCAGTGATCTCACCCATACGCGTCATTTCTTCTGACAGCATACTGACGTCACGATCGTTCATGCGCTGCATAACCGCTGCCGCCGCCTCACTATCTAAGGACAGTAGGAAGGCCGCTGCTTTGCGGCGACCAACCAAACCTTTGTCTTTCTCAACCGTTTCTTCAGCCACGATAATCCCCTTTAGTTTTCGTAGAGCCAACGACGGACAATCTGAGCTGCGCTATTGGGATCATCCATCACGCGCTTCTTGATTTGATCTTTCAATTCTACGCGACGATTTCTCGCCTCATCTTGAATTTTACTGTCGTCAGGCGGCGGTTCTGGTTTCACCTTAGACTTAATTTCATTCTCTTCTTGTCGAGCTTTCGCTTCTGCTTGTGCCCACGCTTGATGACTGCGTTTGAGTTGGCCGCGCGCGACGACCAACAGCACAATCGCCACCAGTCCCGACAAGCCGTAGCCGATCCAGTCAGCGAGTCCGCCTGGCAGCCCAGGAATGGTAACGCCCGCCTGCGCCACCACGGCAAGCGGTTCACGATACATTTCCATGCTTTGCACGGTGGCGCTAAAACGCGGCTCGACTTTTTCTGCAGTTTCGAGTTTCATCTGCAGGCCCTTGGCAGCATTATACCCGATAGCGTTGAGCACCAAGTCGCGGTAACGCTGTCTTTCGACATCGCTGAATTCCGTTCGTTGCTCTTCCATTTCATTGGTTGGTTTGCCTTTGTCGTCTTTCTTCGCCACCTTGGTTGATTTGAGATCAAGCAAGATACTGACCGACATGCCCGTGATGCGACCGACTTCGTCTTCCTGCGTGGTCGTGCTTTTTCCAACCACATATTCATTTCGCGTTTCTTCACTGGTCTTAGTACCAATTTGAGCGGCACCGCTGGGAGCAGGAGCAGATCCTTCAACGTTCGGCTGCGTACCGGCAACGCCACCAGCCGAAGCGATGGGGGTTTTCTCATCGGTAGTGGTGGTGTTTTCTTTCAACAACACCGACTTGGTCGGATCGCTGGTTGCCGTGCTGCGCTTGGAAAAATCGAGCTTGGTCGACACTTTGACCATACTGCGGCCAGGTCCCAGGGTGGCATCGAGTTGCTCCTGCGCCTTGCGCGTCAAATAGGTGTCGCGTGCGGCCTCGGCTTCCAACGTGGTTTGTGCCATCATCGCGGAACTATCCGCCGCCGCTGGAGTCAGCAGGCCGTGGTTGTCCATGATCTCAACACGTTCCGGCGACAACCCGGCGATGGCGCCAGCGGTCAAACGCATCACGCCAGCGATTTGACGTTCGGTCAAACGCTTACCGTTCGCCATATCCAATTTGATCGATGCTTTTGGTTTTGCCGAATCGTCGGCAATAAACGGGCTTGGCTGCGGCCGATCAATCAACACCCGCGCCGAACGCACACCGGTGAGCTCACGAAAACTACGTTCCAATTCACCGGCCACCGCGCGGTCATACGTTCGGTGTTCGGTGAAGGTTGAGTCCCACATGTTGCCTTTGGACAGGATTTCGAAGCCTTTCGATCCGTCACTCAATAATTCGCGTTGTGCCAATTCGTTACGCAAACGATACAGATCCTTGCTGGGTACCAAGATCGTCGAGTCGCGATCGGCCAACTGATACTTCACCTGGTTGGTATCGAGGTACGCGATGATTTCCGTCACCTGACCTTTGCCGAGGTCGCTAACCAGCATGCGATAATCCGGACGGTTAGCGGCGTAGCCCAAACCAATGGCCGCACCGACCGCCGCCAGCACCACGAAAACGATGGTCGCCCGCTGGGAGACCTCAAGACGTCCCCAAATTGCACGCAGTTGTTGCCAGATTTTCGACATGTGAACCTCTTAAGAGGTGTCAAAGCGCAAGGCGTACCAACTGTCTTTGTCTGCTCTGTCCGATGTCCGATGTCCGATGTCCGATGTCCGATGTCATCGTGGGACATGAACTGCCGTGGGGATGAATGGCTCAATAGGCTGAACACGCTGCGCTAAAAACGGCGCGCGTGCGAGTGATGACATTTTTCAAACTGCTGAGCTGTCCGCCTATCAACGCCGTTTCTTTAGTCCTTCGACACACTCAATCGCTCCTGGTTTGGTCGGTCCTGAGCCCCAACGGGGCGGCCAAAGATAGCCCAGGGCAACGCCCTGGGAAACATGGGCCGATGGATGATGGAGCCCTGAAAGGGCGGCCAAACCACGGTCGATTAGGTCGCCCTTTCAGGGCTTTGACGACAAATGGCGACCAACCCAGGGCGTTGCCCTGGGCTATCTTCGGCCGCCCCGTTGGGGCTCTCGCGATGAATCTGCTTTGGGTCGTTGAGCGCATGAGAGACCTAAAGAATTGGCGTTGGTCCGCCTATCAACCCGTCAATTACCTAAAAAAAGACCGCGTACAAAACGACATCGGACATCGGACATCGGACATCGGACATCGGACATCGCAAAGACATTAGAACTGGGTACGCATCACTTCTTTATACGCTTCCACTAATTTGTTGCGCACTTCTGCGGCTAATTTTAACGATAATTGCGCTTGGCCTTGAGCTAACATTACGCGATGTAAATTGTCGGTTTCGCCGCGCTGCACGGCGTCGATCGCTTGATCGTATTGATGCTGCGTCTGATCGACCTGGCTGACAAAATCCTGCAGAACGTCACCGAAGGTTTTCCCGTCAGCCGTTCGTGCAGCCTCGACGCCGTTCGGCTGATTAAGCGCCGGGGTCGCTGGGGTGATCGCTTGGCCGTAGAGGCTGCGTAAAGGATCGAGGGGGGTGCCCATGTGGTTAGTCTACCCTGGGATGGTTCACGATTCAGACAAGCGCAGAGCGCTCTCATGCATACGCAAGAGACCGCGGGCGGCGTTGGTATTGGCCTCATAGGCCTTACCCGCCACCATCAGATCGGTCAATTCTAACACCGGATCAATATCAGGTTCCTTCACCATGCCCGTGGCAGGATCAGCATCTGGGTGGCCTGGAGCATAACGCTGTAAATAGCGCGGGCTGGACACGACTTCAGCGGCCACTTGGCCATTGGTCGCCCCCTGACGATCCATCACCGCTTCAAAACGCACTCGCTGACGAGCATACGGTTGACCGTTGGCAAGTTTGGCGGTGTCGCCGGCATGGGCGAGATTTTCCGCTGCAATAGTCATGCGTAAGCTTTCGGCACCCAGCGCCGAAGCACTCGCATCAACTCCGCGAAATAAGGACATAGGTGCTATGTTCGGCATGATTAACCTCCTGGCGCATTACTGGCAGCAATGTTCAACAGTCGCATTTTACCCTTCGTCATCGCAAGATAAGCGCTGTATAGCGTCTGATTTTTAGCTGAACCAATGATCTCACGATTCAGCGACACGTCGTTACCGTCGGATTGCTCCATGGTGTCGCGCGGTTCATAAACCTCTGGCTCAACCTGCGCCGCAGCGTCGGCTCCATCGTGCTCCAAAGCCGCCTGAAAAGCCTCATCAAAGCGCACCGCTCGGGCTTTAAACCCAGGAGTGTTTTGATTGGCAATATTACCGGCGTGAACCTGCGCTTTGAACGCCGCAACGTCCATCAGCCGGGCCATCAACTGCAAACGAGGATCGGTAATCATGGACTTCTCCAACGACGTGAACGCACACAGCGTTCCAACCTGGGAAAGGTTGACTTCTCAGCCGTTTTTTGTCCGAGTTCTCTGCGTCTACGTCAGTTACGTGCCAACAACCGAATTTTGGTGACGATTATGGTTGACGGCTTGCTGCGTGGCGAAAATCAACGTCGTTGTCCTGATCATGAGCCTGGGAACCACATCGATCGCCCAAAACCACGGCCCGCGCAACGAACATTGCGCCTTCACGCTGAGCTCCACACTGCCGCCCATGCTTGTGAGCCCAGGTAATTTGCGTCGCGTTCTCCTCCTCCTCACGGTGCTGACGGCGCTGTTGCCGGCCTTGGACGCCGCCAAACAAAATCCCGCCGCCAAGGTCGACGAAAGCGAAATCGAGTCGCGTTACGTGACACGTGTGCAAGAAAAAGCGGCGGCTTACCGTTTGGAGCGCAGCCAAACCGTGGTCAATGGAGCCGACGAACAATTAGCCAAAGAATATGCCCGCCAAGCAGCGGCCATCCTCGAAAATGGTGAGCCTCAGCCACTCGAAAGCCTGAGTCATTGGCTGTCGCCACAATGGTGGTTTACCAATCCATCAAACTATCGCCGCGCGCAGTGGTTGGCAGAAGACGGCTTCGATGCCGTTCCTTACACTCGTAGCGCTGGCGAATTACTCGCTCTGCAAATAAAGGCGTTGGCGCGCCGAGGACAAATCAGCGGCGTCCACAATGTCCTCTATCAACTATGGTTTTACATTCCCGACTACGATCGCATGCCCGAGATCATGGAAACGGCCATGGATGTGGCCGAACGTCAGCAAAATTTTACCTCTGCCATTGATTTGGAAGCGCACGATCCACGTGACGTCATCAAGCTCGACGGAAATTCACTGCTGGGTGAAATTAATCGGCTGTTTCATTTCCTTGAATTACACGGTGATCGCGTCCAAATTGCACCACGCGCCGCCATTGGGCTAGCGCGTTCGTTACTGCGCGGCGGTGATCGCGATGACTTGTTTGTCGCACGACGTGAATATGAAAAATTTTGCGAGAATTATCCCACTCACCCGCTGGTCTTCACCGCGCTGTGCGAACGTGCGTTGAGTTACCTGGTTTCCTATCGTGGCGAAAATTACGACGTCGGCTCGCTGATTAGCGCCGCCGCCATCATCGACCAAGCTGAAATTGAAGCCAATGGTGATGCCGGCAGTATTCGCATCGTCGAAGCCTATCGCGTGCGCATTCGTTCGTGGCATCAAGATCGCGACCTGCAAGTTGCGCGTTGGTACGCTGAACGAAAAATCACCGGCTTATCCTGGCTCGCCTCACCGAAGGGCGAAAGCGATCGGATGTGGTACCAGTCTGCTCGCTACTATTACCGTGAAGTGATTCGTCGCGACAGCGGCTCAGAACCCGGACGAGCCGCCGCGCGTGAACTTGCCGAGTTACCATTGCCAAGCGCCAACGAACTGGGCACTCCCCTACCGCCGCTTGCGCCTGCACCATGACGGTAAAAGACGGTCGTTTAGAAAAAATGACTACGAATCACCGCTTGGTATTTGGATGGAGCATGACGTTGCTGACCGTCGTCACGGCGCTGGTCTTATCCGCCTGTTCCTACCGCCTCGCTGGGGTCAAACCGCTAGGTGAACCCGTACGCGTAGTCATTAGCGTCAATCACGGTCGCTTGGTTCGATTGCAGGGTTATTTGCAAGAGGAAATCGCCGCTTCATTGGAAAATAAACTCGGCTGGCGCGTCAGTCCAACCGGTTCAGCCAAACTCGAATTGCATATTGATGAAGAAAAAATCACCCCCAGCGGCAACGACGCGCGCGGTGTCGTGAGCCGCTGGACCATGACGTGCGGCGGCCAAGCTTTGCTGACCTCCAAACGCGGAAATCTGCACGGTCCATGGACCGGCACGGGTTACAGCGGCGGTCTTCCCGATGAAGCCACCGCGTTACAATTAGCTGCACGAAACGCCGCCGAACAAATTTCGGTGTGGCTCGAAAACGAAGCAGAACACTGGCCAACGCAGCCGTAAGCTTCCGTAACCTTGGCAAATGTCGTCTTCGCGCCCCGTAGGGGCAGCCTGAAAATAGCCCGGCACTTTCAGTGCCGGGACAAATGCATTTTCCAGCTCAGTCCCGTAGGGACGGCTGAAATTTCCAACGTTTCAGTCGTCCCTACGGGACTGTGATCATCGCCAACGTTTTCCCGGCACTGAAAGTGCCGGGCTATTTTCATGGCGTCCCGCTGGGACGCGAGAACACGAGAACGCGTATCCTTGTCGGAGAGAATTCATTTCCCCTCCTTTGATCTCATCGTCTCCGCGCCTCCTGTTCAATTTTTTTTGCCTTGGTCGAAAAAAAATCCACCCGTCCCGTCATTCGATGGCTTGCCGCTTTCAGAAAGACGCCCCAATAATCTTGCGCACCGCCGTGACGATAACCTCTGCCGATCCCACGTTTTCGACGATATGAACACGAACATCACGATCGGTCATCGCGGAAGCCAAAGCGACACCCAAATCATTACCGCATGCTATCAACGGTCCGCTGCCAGCGCGATCCAGATCACCAACGGGCAACGGCAGAACGCTGGTACATAACAGCACGCCCAGCTGAACTCCCTCATTCCCCAAAATGACTGCCGCTGCCGCCGTGACCGACAGCGTCCGCTGATCGCACACTAGCGTGGCAGCGGCGCCATGTTTCAGCCAACGCCCTCGCCCAGGGTGATAGGCCTGTTTCGCTGGCCATGGCGGTAGCATCACCGGAATCGTTGGAGTCAAACCAATCACGACTGGATCTTCGCTGTCGAGCGCATGTGCCATCATCGCGGCGGCTTCATTGGTGTCGGCTGGCACCAATATCCACCATCCCGCGAGCGGCGCTAAATGTGGGCGTGGTGGTAAATCATTGGCATTTATCAGCAGTTTAATCGCTAATCCACGTCGACCAATGTCTTGCATCGCAGCAAGCCACGGACGCAAGTCGGTGCCCGATGGCAAGCGCCAACACACACGCCGTCCTTCACCAGCCAATTGTGCAAGAGCACACAACAACGTCGGACCAGGAGGTTGTTCACGCCAACCGGCAGCAAGATTTGCCACCACCACATCTGGTTCACGTATCGCTAACCACGCCAACCAATCGCTTGCCGCTGCGGGTGGCAGACTCGCGCTATCGACTGGCCATGGTGGCAAGGTGCCCGGCAATAAAGTCCGTAAATGGACCGGCTGCCATTCTTGCCGTTTGGGAATCATGGGCGGCAACGATGCACCATCGAGCGGCGCGAAAGTCATCACCACTGGGCCTGCGCCAGCGCGACGCCAACCCAGATCGATCAACGGCGTGATCAACGCGGCATCATTGGTGACCACGACCAACGTCAGCACCGTCACATGCAAACGCACCGCCATGTTGGCGGCGACCATCAGCGCCGGATCGGTCAGCGCCGATGCTGGGACGACCACCGTCACGCGACCACCGCGCGGCTCTTCTGCTACGGCAGCGCCACAGGCAGCAGCTAACAGCAACGCGCCACTCGCGCCAAGCCACTCACAACGACCGCGCAGATCCGCCGGTAAAACCCCGAGCAAGCGCTGATCGCAGAACAATCTTGCCCGCGCGGGAAACGCGACGTCATGACCATGGGTGGAAAGAAAAGTGATCAGCGGTGTATCCAAAAAGGATTCCGACATCCATGTACTCCATCGTGCTTGCCGTCCGTGGCAGACGCGGATGCTCGCCAGAGCGCCCTTCAGGAGCAAGGACCGAGCGTGATTTCTTCCTACAAACCCACTGAGGTGCCTCATGTCCACCGTTGCCATCGTCGGCGCTTCAAACAAACCTGAGCGCTATAGTCATCAAGCGGTGCTGAAATATCGCGAGCGCGGATACACCGTATGGCCGGTGCATCCCGTCGGTGGCGCCATCGCTGGAGTACCGGCCTTCACCGATCTGGCGCACCTGCCGGGCCGACCTGATATTATCTGCATGTACGTCAATCCCGTCGCTGGGCTTGAAATGTTAGAGCAGATCGTCGCCTGCGCTCCGCAAATTCTGTGGCTGAATCCCGGCGCCGACGGCGAACCCTTAGCCAGCGCGGCGCGCGCACGCGGATTGAAAGTCGTGGAGGCCTGCACGTTGGTGGTACTAGGTTACGGCGATCCTTTGCAGCAGGTCACATGATCAACACAGAAGCGAAGAGACGTACCTGGAAATTATCCTTCCAGCGCCAAAGAAAAATTGAACAAGAGAAACGGAGGAACGGAGGACAGCCACAAGGTAATCAGCCTTTTTTCATCGTTATCATACTGCCATACCTTTGGCTTCCTGCCTTCCTCCGTTCCTCCGTTCCTCTTGTTCAATCTCGTGGTTGGTTGTTTTTCGACTTCGGAAATTTCCTGCCTGAGATGTCGGGAAAGCGTGTTATCTTCGTTTTATCGCCTGATTCGTTGCCATGAACGAACTCGATCCTCCCACCGCCGCGCCAGCCGTTCGTCGCGTGATCGGCATCATCAGCTTGGTGGTTGCCGCAGCCGTGGCGATCGGTTTGGCGACGACATTTCCCAATACGCCACCGCCGCCGATCGCGACTCCGATTATTTTGCCGGCGGGCTTTCCCATCGACTACTGGGATTGGGGCGTCAATCGCCGTTTGAGCACGGCCGAGCGACAAGCACTTGATCGACTCGGCGGACAAGACGTCTTTTCTCTCTGCGGAATGATTCGCCCACAACAAGATGGCGAATGGATGTGGGAACCGCAGGGCCGCGCTTCGGTGGTCATGCCAAATCGTCGTCAACATTTAGTAGTACGTATCGACGCTGCGATTGCCCGCCAAATGAATGCCACCGTCGCGGAAAAAATTATTCCATT
>JAYVSL010000119.1:0-3543 GCA_043775355.1 Planctomycetota bacterium | reverse complement strand
CCCCGCCGTTGATCCGCTCGCTTCGACCTCGCGCATTCTGCAGCCGCACATCGTCGGCGAACGCCACTATAAAGTTGCGCGCGGCGTCCAAAAAGTTCTCCAGCGCTACAAAGATCTGCAGGACATCATCGCCATTCTCGGCGTCGATGAACTCAGCGACGAAGACAAGGCGCTGGTAGCCCGTGCCCGCCGCCTCGAACGCTTCATGTCCCAGCCGTTCGCCGTGGCCCAGCAGTTCACCGGTATCGAAGGCAAAATCCTCAAGCTCGAAGACACCATTCGCAGCTTTGAAGCGATTCTCACCGGCGACTACGACAAGCTGCCAGAATCGGCGTTTATGTACCAAGGCACCATCGACGACGTGATCAAGCGCGCCGAAGTGCTCTCGGCGAAGAAATAGCTGCGAGCAACCAGCTACGAGTTTTGAGCTACGAGCTACGAGCTACGAGCTACGAGCTACGAGCTGCAAGTCACGAGTCGGATGGTCCGATTCGGCTCGAAACTCGAAGCTCGTAGCTCGAAGCTCAAAACTGGTGGTCCCATGCCTCTCACCGTCCAAATCCTGACTCCCGATAAGGTCCTGCCCCCGATGCAAGCCGATCACGTCACCATTCCCGGTGCCGAAGGCGAGGCAGGTATCCGCGTCGGTCACGCCCCCTACGTGTCGCTGCTCAAAAATGGCAAAGTTTTCATCAAGAGCACCGCGCAGGCCAACGTCGTCTACGCCGTGCGTGGCGGCGTGGCACAAGTATTTGAAGACAAAGTGATGATCCTGACCGAAGGCGTGATGGATCCGAACCTGGTCAGCGAAGCCGATTTGGTCAAACGTTTGCAAGCATTGTTGGCTGGCACCTACGAAGATCCGCTCGACGAACTCAAGGCCAAAGCCGAAGCGCAGTGGATCGCGACCGAACTGCACGTTGCTGGCAAGCAAGTGCCGGATTTGGGCAAGTTCGCCTAACTCACTTTCGCTTTGCACTCTGAAACGAGATCATCGAGAGAAGCTCTCGATGATCTCTGCGTTTTAACCATTCGTCCATTCTCTACACGGTAACAGAAGAATGACGCACGTTTCACCAACGATACGAAATCGCCTTGAGTTGCTTTTCGCACACGACTGGATCGGTGGTCGGACGATTACACATTTCTCCGACACACACATAGGCCGTGGCTTTGCCTTTTTCTTTTGGGCTTGGCACCATCCCGGGGAAACGCTTACGCAGTTCTGCCTGCACGGGATCACCGGCATGGGTGACGATGACCATTCGCGGTTGATACGTGCGATGAGCGACAGCGAATAGCGCCCGCGTGTCGCTGGCTGCGGGATCGCCGACGATCGTTACATGAGGACTGGGACCAAGCTGTTGGTCGATAACACACAGAATGCCTGGATTTTCAGCGATATCACCACTTGGCCGAGTGATCGCTGCCGTCAGCATCGCACCCGCACGATCACGAAAAAGATCGTCATCGGTAATGGCTGCGAGTCGGAGCAGATTCATGATCTCCAGTGCATCCGGTAATTGGTTTCGTTCTTTCATCTGGTAACTGACGGTCGCCGCATCCCAGAATTCACGATCGATGCGATCTTGAAGTTCAATCGCCGCCGCCAACCAACGGACAGCGCCAGCGACCTGATACAACGCGAGCGCGCCATGGATGGCGGCGATGCCATCCGACGCCGTGACGCAGCGCGTAAGGACGCATGCTTCGGCCTGTTCGGCGGCGATGTAATAATCCTGATTGCCCAGGACTACCGAGCCGCGAGCCAGCGCCGCAACCATCAATCCATTCCACGCGGGAATCACCGTCTCATCTCGCTGTCCCTCAGCAGATCCCGCCGTCGCCAGTACGTTGCTAGCAGCGAATCCACCAGCGGCCAGACGTAAATCACGCAGGACGAAATCGAGTGTTTTCTTGGCCGCTTCACGGCCGGCGACGTCATTGCTGATCTGCACAGCGTCTAACAAAACGTCGGTCATCAGCGCTTGTTCCCACAGGCGCTTTGTCGTTGGCAACGATGGTTCATTACCGAAAAAACCACCACGCTGAGCGTCGTAGCGAGGACTGCCGATAACGCGGTGCCATTCTTTTGCCACTGCGTCCAACAACGGTTTCGCATCGGTATTATGGTCGCTCATTCTGGTCACGAAGCTGATGCGCTGCGGCCACAACGCATCCTCCGCTTGAAGACCACGCGTGAGTTGCTTGGCCAGCGCATCCTGAAGCAGAGCGCGCCGCGCCACCTGGTTGTTCTCTGCCGCACCGACGAATCCGGAAAATACCGTGATCAGCGCGGCTATCGACACACCGATGATGACGCGAGCGTTCAAACGAATTTTATTCCAACCGGACCAGCGACGACCTCGCCGATGGCGACCGCAGGAGTGTCGCCGCCATTTTTAAGCGCAGCGATGAGCGCGTCGGCGTGCGTTGGCGCAACGGCAATCAGAAGACCTCCGCTCGATTGCGGGTCAAACACCGCGTGATTACGCACGCGATCGACTGAATCGGCAACCGTCGCACGACTACCAGCGTAGAGTCGGTTCGATTTATCGCCGCGCGTCAGGCAACCCGCAGCGATGGCTTGCTCGACCCCTGGCAACAACGGCAAGCGCGAGGTTTCAATGCGCAACTGAACACCGCTGGCAGTTGCCAATTCGCTGCCGTGTCCGGCCAGTGAAAATCCGGTGATGTCGGTTGCGGCGTGTACCGAGAAGCGTTGCATGGTGTCGCCCGCATTCCGATTCAGTCGCAGTAACGTCGCCAGCAACGCTTGATAATCCGCCGGAGCAATCACGCCCTTTTTCGTCGCGGTGGCCATGATTCCCGTGCCGAGCGCCTTCGTCAGCACCAAAATATCACCGACACATGCGCCCGCATTGGCGAAGTAACGTTCGCCAGGACGAATGCGGCCGGTGACCGCTAAGCCATAGGTCATCTCTGGAGCCTTGACGGAATGACCGCCGACAATCGGACAGCGCGCTTCAGCACAAACTTTTGCACCACCAGCAAGAACGCTGCGCAAAATATCAGGCCCAAGCGCTTCAGGATAATGAACAATGTTGAGCGCAAACAGCGGCTCGCCGCCCATGGCATAAACATCGGACAGCGCATTCGTCGCTGCAACCGCGCCGTAGATTTCAGGATCGTCGACGATGGGCGTGAAAAAATCCACGGTCGATACCAGCAATTGACCACCAAGGTCATAAATCGCCGCATCATCGCACTGACCGAATCCCACCAACACGCGCGGATCCGTCGGCCATGAAATGCCCGTCAGCGCCGCCGACAGCATGTTCGGATCCAATTTCGCTGCACATCCTGCGCAACTCACGGTTTGGGTCAGTCGCACGTTTGCGTTTTCAACCATCGCCTACCTCGGATTAAAAGTTTACATTAACAGAAAAAGCAGGTAAAAAATGGCGGGAAAGTGTAGGAGTCGAACCTACCTGAGATGTTGCCACCTCACCAAGGCTTTGAAGGCCCGAGGCCGCACCGGCGACCACACGATCCCATATGACTGCGAACACTAGCTCGACT
>JAYVSL010000118.1:0-7120 GCA_043775355.1 Planctomycetota bacterium | reverse complement strand
AGCCATAAGTCCCGAAAAATTTTTCGGAGCTGAATGTCAAGTGCCAATTTGCAGAAAAACCCGGTAATTCATGGCATTTTGCCTAACGCAACGCCATTGGTGTACGTGGGGTGGTGGGGGCCGCCAGATAAACTCGTGAACCATGTTACAGTGCACCCTTGCCGTGCCGGAAAACCCCGTGCCGGAAAAGGAGTTTACTATGGTTATCAAACCAAATCCGGTGCCAAATCAGGTTCCGGTTCTTCTCACCACTCAAGAAACGGCAGCATTGCTGTCGTGTTCTCCGAATACTCTTGAGGCTGACCGTTCTCGCCGCCGTTGGGGTGTGCCATTTCTGCGACTTGGCCGCGCCATTCGCTATGATCAACAGGCCGTTCTTCGGTGGCTCGCGGACCGCAACACCTCCGAAATGGAGGGCTGATCCATGGACCTCCCCGAAAATAATAATGAAGGCCAGGTGTCATCTGTCGTAGCGAGTGCCGCACAGCTTCGCGATCACGCGTTGTTAGGAATCGTCGCAGACATCGATCTGCAATGGCAAGCCCAGGCAGAGGCCGCGCTTTTGGCTGCGATTGATGCCAATGGCGTTGCCACCGTAGATGACGCTCGGTCGCTGTGTCCGCCGCCAAAAGAAACCAATTGGTGGTGCTGTATTCCAGCAAGGCTTGCACGCCGCCGAACGATTGTTCGGTGCGGTGACAGAACCGGAAGCGCACCCGTGACGCACGGCGGCTTGCTGCGTGGCTGGATGCGTCCAGCGGGTGGCAAATGAAAGCGCAGAACTGCACCGATTTATTGGCAACGGCGCTCCAATTTGTTAAACAGGGGGCGGCATCTGATCCGGTAATCCTTCGCGGTTTATTGATGCGAGAGTGCGAGCAAATGCTGTTTGATGAAAAGCCGAGTGACGCCGATATAGGAAGGATGGTGGAGCGCGCATTGGCATCGGCAATTCTGGTGGAAGAGGAAGCAGCACCCGCAAAGCCACGCCGCCCAAAAGTATTGGCCCCAGATGCGTCTGAACTGGCAATTGCCACTCACATTGCCGAAGGAAAAATGAACAAGTTGCTGCGCTGGTCATGCACGCACTCGGCATGGATGGAGTGGAAAGGAACGCACTGGCAGCAGAGTCAGAAAAATGTCGTGCCCTTAGTCTTACAAGCAGAAGTGAAACGCGCTGTTTCTCAAGGCTTGGCTGGCCACACCATCGAACCGAAGGCAGTCAGTCGCCTTGCTTCCGCCGCTGGCATCAGAGGCATTGCTTCTTTGCTGGCTGCATGGCCAAGCGTGTGGCTTTCGGATGAGATAGACCCGCCAGGGTTGCTGGCGTGCCCACGTGGCGTGCTTGACCTCACCACGGGCGAATGGCTGGCCCATGATCCCAAGCGACCGATCACCAAGTGCTGTCCAATAGATCCAGGCAAAGATTCGTCTTTGTGGGCCATGGTCGATGCGCACCTACAAAAATGCCTTGGTGATTTATATGGTGCGACCCAACGGATTTTGGGATCTGCTTTGCGTGGCCTGGGCGCTGATCGGCGCGTGCTGTGGTTGCACGGCCCAGGTGGAGACGGCAAGAGCACCCTCGCCACCATTATAAAGCTGGCACTTGGCCAACACGCGGTGTCTGTGCCCGCTGAAGTTTTTGGCGAGGGCGGCACCCGTGGCGCGCATGGCCATGAATTGGCCGCTGGCATGGCCGGGGCAAAAATAGCCTTTGCCCTGGAAGTCGGGACGCGTCTGGATTGGGGAAAACTAAAAGCTCTTTCAGGTGGAGACGAACAGACAACCAAGCGCATGCATGGCCGCGCCTTCAAATACCAGCGGCCGCCGGTCCTGGTGCTGGTGTCAAACGATAAACCCGTGCCGCCAGATCGAGCCGCAGCAGAACGCTTGATTGTCGCCGGTATGCTCCCGCCAGATGACCCAGACGAACGACTCATTGAAGCCGCAAAGAGTCCCGGCAAAGATCGTGACCTGCTGGCATCCGCTTGTCTGAAATGGCTGATCGAAGGATGCGCCGATTTCATGGCCAACGGCCTTGGCCCCGTGCCGCTGTGCTCACACGCTCCGGCAAGCTTGGAACGCTGGTGGGCAGAGGTAGTCGCCAACAAGACGATCACCCCAGGTAGCGGCTGGTCTTCCATGAATGAGATTCGCGCAACGCTGATGACAAACGAAGCACCAAGCGACAATGAATTGTCAGCATTTCTCAAGACTGTGGTGTTCCCCAAGCACACCAATGAGGGCCGCCGCTACGGTCTAACGATCAGGAATGGCCAAAGTGACGGCTAGTGACGGCTCAATTCGTCTTTCTCACGCGTGTTAAGAGAGACGGTTTTACCCCGTCACTAGCCGTCACTTTTTATCACCCTGCCGCCTCTATCTGTCTGGGGTGGTGGCGGAGATTCGTCCGATATGTCCGACAATCCACCGGGCAAGAGAATGCGGCATGATAGGTGGCGCTTGGGTGGTTCGCATGACGCCGAGGCAGCCATGAGAGCGGGTCCTCCCGGAGGGGTGGGTGCCACGTGAGTCGCGTTGCGGATAGCGCAATAAAATCTAACACATTCGGCCAATCAACTAACCCGTAGCGACTTACGCCCTCTCGGCGCAATTTAGGAGGCATTGCATGCATTCGTGAGGCTAAGTCTTCGCGCTGGCAGATGGATCTTCATCGAACATAGGACCGGCATAGGATTGCATTGGGCAGCCATGCGGCCCACTAAAAAACAAACCCTGCAAGTTGTTAGCTTGCAGGGTTTTGTATGGTGCGCCCGCTGGGAGTCGAACCCAGGACCCACAGATTAAAAGTCTGTTGCTCTACCAACTGAGCTACAGGCGCGTCACGAATGAGGGTGCGGTGTGTATCGGGGATGGCGCGGAGCACAACCCCGAGGCTTTTGGAGCTTCGCCAAGGTGATGATCATCCGATTAATTCGGCCGCCCTTTCAGGGCTTTGCCGACAAATTGCCGTAACCCCAGGGCGTTGCCCTGGGCTACATTCGGCCGCCCTGGTTGGGGCTCTCGGCGGACATCGGAAATCAAATGACATCGGACATCGGACATCGGACATCGGACGTTTTAAACGGATTCCGCCTCAGTCTGCTGGCTCTTCTTCAGCAACATCGCGATGGCGTTTAAGATCTGATCTTTCGAATACGGTTTGGCCAAGTAGTCGCTGCAACCGGCGGCGCGGCATTTGTCGTCTTCGCCTTTCATGGCGTTGGCGGTGAGCGCAATCACCGGTAAATGCTTGGTTTTTGGGTTGGCACGGATGGCTTTGGTGGCGTCGTAGCCGTTCATTACGGGCATCATCATGTCCATCAAAACCAGCTTGAAGGCGTTGCGTTCTATGCGTTGCAGAGCATCGACGCCGTTCTCAGCGACCTCGTACGAATAGCCGGCGCGGGCGAGCAGAAACGCGATCAGTTTCTGGTTCACCGGGTTGTCTTCGACGATCAAAATATCAGCCATGGACTCAACCTTACTGCGAGGGTCTCGTGCACAGTCTAACCGATGATTGGTCGATGAGCAAATCGTGATTGTTGTGCTTCCGCACGCAGCGAGAGTCCTTGAGAGCGGCGACTTTGACCTGCCGAGTCAAGTTTGGCGAGGTCGCCGCTCTCAAGGACTCGGGGTGTGGGGCGAAGCCTCGCAGCAAAAGGTCTAACGGGGCTCTGCCTCATAATGGCCCATCGGGCTGGGGCAGAGCCCCGTTAGAGTCAAAGAATCGAGGCGCTTGGACAGGAAAAAGGTGCTAAATCGTGGGGTACTGGCTGCTTTTCAGCGAGACAGCGAACGCATTCGGCGGTGGCCGGGGCCAGCAGCACGCCATTTCGGAAGTGGCCGGTGGCAATGATCAGGCCTGGACGAACCTGGGCGATAACGGGCAGTCCCTGGGCAATGCGTGGACGTAGGCCGGTCCAATGTTCCAGGATTGGCGCGTCGGCCAGGGCTGGAATCAAGCGGCGGGCTCCGGCGGCCAAACGTTCGATGGCGGCTGGATCGTCGCTGCGGTCGAAGCCATTGGTGACCATGGTGGCGCCGACGACCAGACCAAGTCCGCTGCGTGGGACCAGATAGGCGTGGTGGCAATGCACGAAGTGTTTGAGCACGCCATCAGCGGCGCGCAGACGCAGCATTTGGCCTTTCACCGGTTCGCCTGGGAGGTCAATGCCCGCGAGTGCGGCCAACTGCGGAGTCCATGCGCCGCTGGCGAGCACGACTTCGTCGCTGGCGATAACCTCGTGATTCGCCAACACCACGCGGCCCGGTTCCACGGCAATCACCGGCGTGTGATAACGGATGGTCGCGCCAAGCGCGCTGGCGGCTTCTTGAAGTCGCGCGCACATCAAACGGGGATTCACCTGACCACCCGGTAGCAGAAGAGCGGCGCTGCAGGTCTGGGCTAACGCGGGTTCTGTGCGGCGCAGATCATTGGCGGTGAGCCAACGCACTGGGATATCATGCGCTTCGAGAAATTTTCTCCGCTCGATGACGATTTCTTCGTCAGCCGGATCAAGCACTGGCAATAATCCACCAGCAAGTCGCAGATCAACGTCCGACGGGCGAATTCCGAGCTCTTCGACAAATCCCGGCCAACGATGGAGACTGTCGACACCCAAATGCCACAGTGGTCCAGGGCCATGGGCTTCGTGATGTGGCGCTAGCATTCCGGCGGCGGCCCAACTGGCTTCGCGCGCTTCAGGTGCGCCGTCGAGCACAGTGACCTGCCAGCCGCGACGAACCAACGCCCAGGCGCAAGAAAGGCCGATGATGCCACCACCAACCACCGTGATGTGGCGCTTTTTTCTCATACGGGATGCAGCAAAACCCACAGTTTATTGAACAGCAACGTCATGATAAAATTGGCGACCATCGACAAAATGCTGCCCTGAACCACACCACGAGTGCAGGCTTCACCGACGCCCGTAGCGCCACCCGTCGTCATCAAGCCCGAGCGGCAAGCGACCAAGCAGACAATGCCGCCAAATACCAGCGTTTTACTCAAACCAACAAAGGTATCCCACGAGTGCATGAAATTTTTTGTTTGGTGCCAATACGCGCCGCCATCAACGCCCCAAATGTCGACCACCAAAATTTTCGCAGAGACCACTCCAGCCAGACACGCAAGCGCAGTTAATATCGGCAGTAAAAGGACACAGGCGAGAAATCGGGGAGCGACTAAATAGGCAACCGGATCAGTGCCCATCACGCGCAGAGCATCGAGTTGCTCAGTGACTTTCATCGTGCCGATTTCAGCGGCCATGTTGGAACCAACCCGACCAGCCACCATCAGCGCGGTAAAAATCGGTGCGAGCTGGCTGACCAGCGCGTAATTGACTAACGGCCCCGACATCACCTCAGCATTAAATTTAATCAGCGTGGCGTAACCCTGCACGCCCATCACCAGGCCGATAGCAATGCCACTGACGAGTACGACCGGCAGACTTAAATAACCAATGTGGTAAAGTTGGGTGACAATGACTTCGCGTCGCTGTGGATTTTTGAACAACGCGCGGATGACGGCCATCAGTAAGCGGCCAAGTTCACCCGCAGCGTTCAGCCCAGAAACCACCAAGCGTCCCGTAAGGACGAAAGCGCCTCTGGCCGTATGGCGCGGACGGATGTAGGTGAAAGGGTTGAGGGGAACCACGGCGAGGTTGTAGAACGCAGATGAGCAATCGGAAGTATCGATTTTTGGAATCACGGTGGATGTGTGGTTTAGGTTTTGGGCCTGCGAAAGTGCATACCTTGTGCTTAGTACCGTTGGCTGTTATCGAAGGCCATGGCTGCGCGTGATTTTATCTTGTGGTTAATCGATGATAGCGAATCCAACCACCAGGCGGCGAGTGCTACCGCAGCGTTGTTACCGTGGGTACGCTTTGAAGGTTTTTATTCTGGTGCTGAGGCCGTGCAGACCTTCGCCGCCATTGAAGCCAAAGGCGGAACGGCTCCAGACGCCGTGCTGATGGATTTTTTTCTCGTCGGTGAGCGCGGTGATCATGTCACCAAAGAACTGCGTCAGGCCGAGGTCCGTTCTCGGCCAGTGATCGTTGGCTATTCGAGCGTCGCCAGCGGCAGCGCCGCTATCGTCACCGCAGGCGGTGATTTGGCGGTGCGAAAACACGCGGACGAGCGCGGAATTAATCCGAGTCTGGCGAACTGGCTGCGGAGTTTACGCGCGGGCTAACGGAAAATCCGCGACCAATTGGCGATTCCCCAGCGCGTTGCTGCTGTATGTTCCCGCGCCCATGGAAACGGCCACCAGCACACGTGCTCCTCAGGAATTGATCGGCCTGACCTTTGCCGAATTCAGCGCGTACTTAGCACGAAAGGTCGGTTTTCATCCGCGTTTTCACCGTGCACTCTATCGTCAGTTGATGGCCACGGGTGTTTGTGATCCTGCGCAAGAACCAATGTGGCATGAAGCTGAACGAGGAAGTCCTGGCGCACTTGCGCGAGTGACCGAGGCAGTCACATCTGCGTCAGGAACAGCGACGAGCGCCTTGCCGGAAGTCGTCGCCGAACGTTCGACCCACGACGCCGGAGTCGGCACCACGCGCAAATTGGTGTGTCGCTTGGCCGATGGGCGAGAAGTCGAATCCGTGCTGATTCCCATGGGCGGTGGACATCAGGATGGTGGATATGCGACGGTCTGCGTGTCATCGCAAGTTGGTTGCAAAATGGGCTGTCGCTTTTGTCACACGGCAACCATGGGTCTGATTCGCAATCTTTCGGCAGCAGAAATTGTCGCGCAGGTGGTGGTCGCTGCCGTGGCCAGCGGTGTTCGTCCGCGCAATGTGGTGTTCATGGGCATGGGCGAGCCGCTCGACAATCTTGACGCCGTAGCGCAGGCCGTGCGCGTATTAACCGACGTTAATGGTTTGGGCTTGGCGCAACGCCACATCACCATTTCGACCGTCGGTCGCATAGATCAATTACCGCGTTTGCCAGCGCTCGGTCTGACGCGCATCAATTTAGCGGTGAGTTTAACCGCAGCCGATGACGTTTTGCGCAGTGAGTGGATGCCACTCAATCGCGTTTATGGACTCACGCAGTTGAAAGAGGCGTTGCTGAATTATCCGCTGGGGCGCGGTCGCCGCATCTTGGTCAG
>JAYVSL010000117.1:0-5216 GCA_043775355.1 Planctomycetota bacterium | reverse complement strand
GCATTTTTCCCGTTCACGTCTGAGTTGATGATGGGTCACGCCACGCGTTCGTAGTGGTTGATCAGGCCGCCGACGCGGGGAATCCGTACGACTTTCCCCGTTGCTGTCGGCACTTCACTGGAACCAAGCACGGTACGATGGTCGATGCCTTGATGAGGTCGCTCGTTGTTAAAATAGATTTGAAATTCAAACAGGGCTAACCGCAGCGCCGATTCGCTATCGAAGTCGCACTTGCGCAGCAGGCTTTCTTTGAGCGAGCGGATGAAGCGCTCCGCGTAGCCATTTTCCCACGGACATCGAGGCGCGATGCGGTGAGGTTCGCAGCCCGCTTCCGAGAGGAGATGTCTAAATTCCTCAGTGAAGACCGGATCACGATCCATGATGACGGTTGTGATGCCCAAGCGTTTGAAAAAGCCAACCCCATCCATGGTCAGATTTCTGGCGCATTGCGCCGTGATACGTCCATCGGGATCGTGAGCCACGTTCACGATTTCCATTTCACGCGTGCCAAGGTGGATGGCAATTAGGATCGACATCAGGCAGATACTTCCCTGATCAAGCATCAACACCTTCGCAAAATCAATCGCCACCGTCGTGGCCGGATCATGCACGATGACGCGGTCGCCCTCCGTCACGCGGCCACGGTCTGGTGCCGGTGGAATGCCATGGCGTTTCAGAATGGCAGAGACCGTCGACGTGGCGATGTCGACGCCCAGCTTGCGCATTTCTCCGACGATGCGCTTGGCTCCCCATGAATCGTTGCCCCAACTATTTTCGATCGCCAAGCGCACGATCTCCTGTTCGTTTTCCTTGCTGGTGCGATTCTTCCTGCCAGGACTTCGCTTCTTGTTTTTGGGCTCAACCAATTCGCGAAACCACCGCCGAATAGTCCGCACCGTTGCAATCGCAGCGATGGGAAGGAGTCGCCGTCATCCGATGTCATGCCCGAGCCGCGCCAGCTGGCGGCGCTCGTCATCCGTCAGGCGTCGAACCGCCGATGGTCCATGCGTGCGAAATAAATCACGCTCCAAAAGCGCATAGGCAATCGTGAGCTTGGCGCGCTCCAACGCTTGCGAGGTGATGTGGCGGAACGTCAACGTGGTAGATTTTGTGGTCATGGCGGCGCGCAGGGTGGAGCAACATGCAACCACGCAAGCCCGAGAACCCAGGAGCCAGATACGGCCTGGGATGACCATTCGTCCATGATGCGAGGCGAGATCGTAACCAACGGTTATGCCGATTATGCTGATTCATCAGCAGCATTTTATGAAAAAAGTATACATAAAACTCACGCCAAGCACCCATCACCCGAGTCACCCGAGACGCACCCGAGTCACGAAAGCATGCATATTTACTGTGTTGTCACGGGTGACTCGGGTGACTCGGGTGAAAATCCAGTTCAGCGGTCAATGGCATGTCGTATTCAATCCCCCATGACATGGCAAAATCACCCGAGTCACCCGTGACACGTGCTATTAAGTGATGTCAGATAAGGACGTGTGGTGTCACGAGCAAAAATTGCGCACCCGAGTCACCCGAGACACCCGTGACCAATATGCTTCGCTCGTTGGGTGGTGTTCATTTTATTGCCACCACGTCACCGATGTTTTGGGTGCGTGGTTGGTGGGTGTTGGTGTGCTCATCGACCGGACGAGGAATTAAGTCTCTGCTGATGACATATCGGCAGTGATGGCGTCCGTCAGGTCCATCCGAATGGCATCAGGAATCAAATAATGGCGGCAACGCCGATCCTGCACACGACTCTGGCGGTTTTCAAATCCAAGCGTGGTGAGGCGATTGCCTAGTCGCGCGGCATCCATGCCTTTCTGACCGTTCTGAGCGCACCACAGCAAGAATCGTGCGCGGGTGTGGGCGCAGGGTTCGCCAACGTGCGGGTCGTAGGCGTCAACGACCACGGGTGCCGTTCCTGGTGGATTCCACACCAGTGCTCCCCAGGTTTCGTCCTCCAGCCAACCCGACACCGCATCGCGAGCAACCAAGGCTTGTTGTCGATCACGCAGACGATCGACAAGCGGTAGAATCGGCGCGGGATCCAACTCGCTGACGGCTGTCCACAACACGCGGTAATCAATCGCATTGATGGCATCGCGATCGATGCGTCCGTTCACCGCGACGGTCAGTTCATGAAATCGCCGCGCACCCGTGGTGTCGTTGACCAGCAGCGCCAGCGGCTCATTGGCGGTGCCGATAAAACTCATGAGCCGTTTCGCCGTGACGCGGCCATTTTCACGCATCCGACGATAGGCCACGGTGGGTTGCGTGATCGTACGCTTGAGGTCGGCGGCTTCGGTCGCGCTGACGCGTGCCATGTCGTCGAGAATTCCCACGGCATGCGTCGCCATGACCTCCGCTTCGCGTTCGTCGCTGAGCGTGTGCGATGACACATCGATGACCAATTCTGCCAATGGCTCCATCAGTTTGCGTACGGCGGTGCTTTTGCCAGTGCCCTGTTTCGCTCCCGAAATCAGCAGCATGAGTTCTTCCTGCGTCGATAATCCCGCAAGGCGACGCTTCACCTGCCAGAGCCATTGCATGACCGCGCCGACATCGAGGTCATCCGCATTCGGCGTGATCGCGTGTACAAAACAACGAACCAAGTCACGCCCGGCAGCGGTCGCCGCCGTTCCCACCATCCGACTCGTCACCAGCCGATAGCGCTGCTCGGCATCACGCATCGCCAACTCAGCAAACATGGTCTGCAGCGTCGCCTCGCCGATGCGCTGTCCCTGCGAGCGCATAGTGAACCACAACGCACGAGCCAAGCACCCAGGCGACACGCCACGAC
This sequence comes from Planctomycetota bacterium, assembly GCA_043775355.1. Classification (GTDB taxonomy): domain Bacteria; phylum Planctomycetota; class UBA11346; order UBA11346; family UBA11346; genus BOG-1363. The sequence goes on along the minus strand of JAYVSL010000117.1, from coordinate 2,410 downwards.
CAGCAACCTCGCCAAGGTGATCCTCCGACATGCCAACGCGATAGGCTCCCGTCGCATCGACCTGCAATCCACGCTCCGCGAGAGAGGCACGGCAGGCGTCGACACCGGCATTGAAATGCACGCCTTCCGGCCCCGCGCTCGTCGCCTGCGGCGCTGCCTGCTGGATCTGCGGCGCTTGCTGCTGATGCCGATCCCAAAATCCAAAAAAATCAGCGTCATCAGGATGGATGATACGTGGCATAGGACACCTCAGTCATGACATGGGAAAAACGGAAACGAGACAACCATCACTCGGTCGGCTGTTCTTCAATGAGAGCACCGCGTGCTGACACCCGGCGCACTACGCCGGTCCACGCATCGTCGCCATCCATCACCAAGACCATTTCTCCGCGCCGTAGCGTGGCACCACGCGCCCGTTCACTCGTAATCGGACCATGCGTCGAGGATACGTGCGACACGATGGCAATGGATTCGTCTGGCGCGATGACGGCGAAGCGTGGTGGCAATTCATCGGCCATCACTGCATGCACGTGACGAACCACGGGCGGTACGGAGGGCAAGAACGCGGAATGCCGTCGATGAGTGGCCGCACGAGACAGGTCAGCGTGTATGAGCGCAGGCATAGAATGATCTTTCTCAGTCAGCGGTGAACGACCAGAACGACATCACGACGAAAAAGCTCCGAGCAGAAATCACCTGCCCGGAGCGCATCCATTTTTATGGCCCGTCATCATCCAGATCGTCATCGTCGAGATCATCATCGTCAGGGAGCTTGGTGACGACAGTGTCATCGTCGTCGTTATCGTTGTCGTCTTCAAACGTGCGAATGATGATCCGTTCACGGATCACGCGGCGATTGGTGTGCATGATGCTCTCCTTCAGAAAAGCCGCTGACGCGGCTGGTGGTGGATGGTGTAAACGACGGCGTCTGCCGTTCGTCTGGAATGGTGGCGTGATCGCTGAACTCGTTAGGAATCACGATCGTCAGCGCAACGCGCTGACATTCTGTCGCAGGGATCAACCAGGGCTGACGCCCTGGACCGTTGCCGCGAATGGCACCCACCAAGTAGCCGATGCGACACCAGCGATGAATGGTGGACAGATCACGCTGCGCGATGCGCGCCACCATACTCGCCGGATAGAAGCGGTCCTGCGCATTATGGCTTGGGTGCGGTGCGCGATGATGATCACGTGGATGCATGGAATGTTGGTTCATGCCGGACACCATGCACGTCGCACGTTCAGCCATCAATCTCCAACAATGCCATAAAGTATCTGTGAGTTCGCATCGTCAGGAGTGATCGCCTGACGAACGTGTCGTTCTCGCGTGTGTGTGTTTCGGTGTCACGTGGAACGACAACATACATTCAGCACACATTGATAGGGAGAACGAAACAGAAAATAATGGACCGCAGCAGGCGCTCCTCGCGCATGCCCGTCGTCGCGATCACCGACCGCAGCGCGTCGCTCAACGAACACACATCAAGCATACATAAAACACCCATTCGTCGTCCCGAATGACAGCACGGTGAGCGCTCCGTAGTCTTCCGCACATGTCGACTCCATCGCACTCCATCATGAGCGTCGTCGCTGATCGACCAACGACGCGCCACCACCACGATTTTGCATGTGAAATCAAGCACGAGCGTACGTTCTCACGTGACGTGTTGCGTATTACAAAATACTTTTCCCCGAAAAAGCCCGGACATTCCCCGACAAAGCCCAGTGCCATCCCCGGTGGCAGTCCCGCCCAGAAGCCCGGTGGCAGCCCCGCCGAGATCCCCGTGGCCCTAGCCCAGGGACTGCCACCGGGACCAGCCATGGGACTGCCACTGGGCCGAGCCCAGGGAATCGCTGACGACGCGTTTTCCATCGGCGGTCAGCCATGAGCTCGCACATCCACACCGGCGATTGTTTGCGCCTCATGCGTGATCTGCCGAGCCATACCGTTGCCGCCGTGATTACCGATCCACCGTACTCCAGCGGCGGAGCCATGCGCAGCGATCGCATGGCCACAACGGGGAGAAAATACACGCAAGGCGGAACCCTCACCTATCGTGCCGACTTCGCCGGAGATAATCGCGACCAGATGAGCTATGGGTATTGGTCGACTTTATGGCTGAGCGAATGTTTGCGCGTCACCAAACCAGGCGGAGCCTGTTTAGTCTTCACCGATTGGCGGCAATTGTCGGTGACCATCAATGCCCTCCAAGCCGGTGGATGGATTTGGCGCGGAATTATTCCATGGGATAAAACGGAAAGTGCGCGACCAGACAAAGGCCGTTTCCGCAATCAATGCGAATACGTGGTCTGGCAGGGCGATTGCATTACCCCCCCGCCTGCCGTGGAAATATAGAAGCTGTTAACGCGTCAGGACTTGTGTAGTTTGGGGCGATGTCCCAAAAATCTT
>JAYVSL010000116.1:0-27988 GCA_043775355.1 Planctomycetota bacterium | reverse complement strand
AAGATTTTTGGGACATCGCCCCAAACTACACAAGTCCTGACGCGTTAACAGCTTCTATATTTCCACGGCAGGCGGGGGGGTAATGCAATCGCCCTGCCGCGCGGCGGAGGTCCGTGGACAACCAGCGTTACTGATAACACTGCGCGCATGCCGGTGCCGCTGATTGTTATTTTAGGTCCGACCGCGTCAGGAAAGAGCGCGCTGGCCGTGCGTTTAGCGCAAGCGTTCGCTGGCGAGGTCGTCAGCGCCGATGCCTTCGCGGTTTATCGCGGCATGGATATTGGTACGGCGAAGATCACCGCTGAAGAGCAACAGAACATTCTTCATCATCTGATATCAGTCTTTGAGGTGGAAGAACGTTGCGATGTCAGTCGTTGGCTGACGTTGGCAGAAGTCGCCATCGCCGACATCCGTGCGCGTGGTCATTTGCCGATTATCGCAGGCGGTACGCCGCTGTACGTCAAGGCGTTGCTCGAAGGTTTATCGGCGGGCGCGCCGCGTGATGCGACGGTGCGGGCGGCGCTAGATGCGCGATATGCCAGCGAAGGCAGCGAGGCATTGTTCGCTGAGCTAACACGCATTGATCCGCTGTATGCCGCAGGTCGTCATGCGAACGATCAGCGCCGCATCGTGCGTGCGCTCGAAGTGCACGCGCTGACTGGGCAACCGTATTCGTCATTTCATACGACTGATGGCATTCGCCGAACGGATCTCGCGCCGTTGCTGATTGGTTTGGAGTGGTCGCGCGAGGAAATCTACGCCCGCATCAATCAACGGGCAGCAGCGATGTTTGCCAACGGCTTGGTCGAAGAAGTGCGTGCGCTTGCGCCACGCTTAAGTCCAGAAGCCGCGCAGGCGGTGGGCTATAAAGAAGTGTTGGCTTATTTGCGTGCTGAAAGTGATTTGGCGCGGGCAATCGAATTGGTCCAGCAAAAATCACGAAATCTCGCGAAACATCAAATGACTTGGTATCGTGGGTGGCCGGATATTCAGTGGTTATCCGGCTCCGCGATGGAGCTTCATGCTCAAGCGCAGGCGTTGGTAAATAAATTTTTAGCCGACCAACCAACGGAATGAAGCCTGGAGACGGAAGGCAGAAAACCTGACTGAACAAGAGAAACGGAGGAACGGAGAAGAGCGGGAAAAATTTGCAGCAAAATTTGCTGCCAAATCAAAGCTTTCCTGCCTTCCGATGTCTTCCTCCGTTTCTCCGTTCCTCCTGTTCAATGCTGACTTTTCGAATGATTCTCGTTCCTGGCCTCACGCATTCTTCGCGGCGAACGCTTTCATAAACGCCGCCAAGGCCTGGGCGCCTTCCAAGGGCATAGCGTTGTAGGTCGATGCACGAATGCCGCCGACCGTACGGTAGCCTTTGAGTGCGACCATGCCTTGTTTAGCGGCGTCTTTGATGAACACCTCGGTGATTTCTTCGCTCGGTAGGCGGAAGGTAATGTTCATGCGACTGCGTTGCGCAGGGACGCTGAGCGTGCTCTTGTAAAAACCGTTGGAGGCGTCGATGGCGCCGTAGACGGCGGCGGCTTTGGTTTCGTTCACTTTTTCAATGGCGGCTAATCCACCCTGTTTTTCCAACCAACGGAAGGTTTCGAGCAGAATGTAAATGCCGAACGTTGGCGGAGTGTTCACCATGCTCTTGGCTTCGGCGAGTTTGGCGAAGTTAAAAATGCCAGGAACGGTTTTGGCAATGCGTGGGTACCAATCTTTGCGCACCACGGCGACGACCACGCCTGCTGGGCCAAGATTTTTTTGTGCGCCCGCATAGATCAGCGCCGCATCTTTGGCCGGATGAGGACGCGCCATGAATTCGCTCGACGCGTCGACGATCAGATTGGGATGTTTCGGCCATTCCGGCAGACGATGGCCGTGCACGGTTTCGTTTGAGCAGACGTGTAAATACGCAGCGTCTGGGGTTAGTTTCCATTCATTCGCTGGCGTGCTGTGATCGAAGTTCGACGCTTCGGTGTTGCCGACGATGGTGACCTTGGCGCCTGCGGCTTGCGCGGCCTTCGCGGCTTTTTGACTCCACTCGCCAGAAACTAAATAGTCCACTGGGCCGGTGGCGAAGTTCATCGGAATGGTGGTGAACAGTTGGGTTGCACCGCCTTGTAAAAACAGCACGTCATGGGTGTCGCCCACGCCCAACAGATTTTTGCAGCGGCTGATGGCCTCATCGATGACGCCGTCAAATTCTTTACCGCGATGGCTGCATTCGGCGATGCCGAAACCCTTGCCCTGAAAATCAATCAAGGCCTTGGCCGAAGCCTCTAATACTTCCAACGGCAGCATGGCAGGGCCGGCGCTGAAGTTGAAAACGCGGGCAGATTTGGCTTGGGCATTCATGGGAGGTCTCCAAAGGGGGAAGGACGGTAGCTTAGTTGAGTCGCCCACATCGCCAGTGGTGACGTGGTGTATGTCCGTGGTGGTGGTTGAACGGTAGCTAATCCATTGCGAAATTGCATGAGTCGTTCAGGTTTGGCTGCCAGGGGCATCTATGACCAAGGCCAAAGCGCGTTCGCCCAAAGATCAAAAAGCGAAAGTCCGTGAAGAAGTGGTCACGGAAATGCAGCAGCAAATGGCGATGGACAAGTTCGAACAGGAACGTCCCCAGCTGTGGCTGCAATCCCAGCGCGTGATGAAGTTGGTGGAAGTGCAGACCGAACTTGAAAACGAAGAATTCCCCGAAGGAAGCTGCTTTTTGCACGCCAGCACGGTGGGCTTTTCATCGTTTTGTGTGAAAAAAGTTATCGGCATCGATCTCGACACCTGTCAGGTAACCATCGAGATCTACGGCGATGAACATTTAGAAGCCGGCGTCATCGTGGTACCGTTAGAGGCCGTCGAATGGTTCGGCTTCCCAGCCAAAGCCGTGTCGAATGGCATTCACTTCGAAGGCTTCACCCATCACATTGCCCCACAAAAAACCGCTCCAGCCCAAGTCGTCGCCGAGTCAGTGCCTGGGAGGCGAAAAAAGCAGCAGGATGAAGAGAAGCCGACGAAAGAAGAGAAGCCAAAAGGATAAGCAGAATGCAGATATTCCGTTGATGAGGAGACTTGCTTAGAAGCTGTCTGGAAATGCAGGATTGAACATGAGGACGCAGAGGCGCAGAGATGAAGGATGGCCAGATCCAATAAAAGAACGTGTTTTTTCCATGCCTCGGATCTTCAGATTAGCTCTGCGTCTCTGCGTCCTCCTGTTAAATCTGCCTTTCCAGACTGTCTCTTAGGTATGAGCCAGTGACTTGTCAGGGCTTGTCAGCTCGACACCGTGGCCGCCCGCAGGAGGCCAATCATGCCTATTTACTCCGACAATTCCCAATCCATCGGCAAGACTCCGTTGGTGAAACTCAACCGCGTCACCGCTGGCTGTGGCGCGACCGTGCTGGTGAAGATCGAAGGACGTAATCCGGCGTATTCAGTGAAGTGCCGTATCGGTGCAGCAATGATTTGGGATGCGGAGAAACGCGGCGTGCTCAAGCCCGGCGTGGAAATTGTCGAGCCAACCAGCGGCAACACCGGCATCGCGCTGGCCTTCGTCGCGGCAGCGCGCGGATATGCGCTGACTTTGACTATGCCAGAAACCATGTCACTCGAACGCCGCCGCGTGCTGGCGATGCTCGGTGCCAAGCTCGTCCTGACGCCTGGCGCAGAAGGCATGAAGGGCGCCGTCAATAAAGCCGCAGAGATCGCCGCTTCTGATCCGGTGCGCTATTTCATGCCACAACAGTTCAGTAATCCGGCAAACCCTGCGATTCACGAAGCCACTACTGGCCCAGAAATTTGGCACGACACCGAAGGCAAGATCGATGTGTTCGTCGCTGGCGTTGGCACCGGCGGCACCATTACGGGCGTGTCTCGTTACCTGAAGAAAACCAAAGGCAAAGCGATCGTCAGCGTGGCGGTCGAACCGACCGCCAGCCCGTTGATCACACAAAAACGCAGTGGTCAAGAATTGAAACCAGCGGGCCACAAGATTCAGGGTATCGGTGCGAATTTCATTCCTGATAATTTGGATTTGTCACTGATCGACCGCGTCGAAACCGTCACCAACGAAGAAGCCGTCGAGATGGCCAAGCGTTTAGCAAAAGAAGAAGGCATTCTCTGCGGTATTAGCTGTGGCGCAGCTGTAGTCGGCGCACTGCGCATCGCGCGTTTGCCGGAATTCGCGGGTAAAACGATTGTTACCGTGTTGCCAGATGCCGGTGAACGGTATTTGTCGACCATGCTGTTCGACGGGATTTAATTATTTCTCAAAACTCCTCCTCCTGCTCCTTACTGAATGCCCCATGACCCACGTGCTCTATCTCCACGGTTTTGGTAGCGGTCCCAAAACGGCAAAAGGCACGGCGTTGGGCAAGCGTTTGGCCGACGTCGTTAGCTCGTATGCGATTCCGGATTTAGAGGCCGGTGATTTCTTTTCGCTGACCATGGATCGCATTTGTGAACGTGCAGCGGCGGCAGTTGCTGCGTTACCGAACGATGATGCTCCGGTGCTGGTGATCGGTTCGAGCTTGGGCGGATATACGGCGGCATTGCTGGCGGCCGCAGGACGGATTCCGCGCGCCAATGCATTGTTGTTAATTGCACCAGCATTCGGTTTTGGTGAACGCTGGGCTGAGCGTTTGGGTATTGCAGGCGTAGCGGAATGGCGTCGCACGGGGCAGCGGGCGTTCTTTCACTTTGCCAGCGAACGCGAACAGCCACTCGGCGTCGGGTTTTTGGAGAGCGCCGAACGTCTGCCGGGCTTTCCGCTCGCTCCTGAAATTCCCGTGGTGATCGTTCATGGTCGACGCGACGACACCGTCGATTGGCAACAGAGTCGTCGTTACGCCGATCAGGACGCCAATATTGAGTTTCACCTCGTCGACGGCGATCATCGCTTAACCGATCAGCGACACGAAGACCTCATTGCGTGGTGTGCGCGGGATCTCATCAACCGCATCGCTTGAAATCTGGAGCTGTTTCCGGGATCACCCCCTGGGAACGCCGCTCTTTGTAGCGGCTTTTCATTCTTCACTTGCGTTGGTACGGATAACGGCGTTCCCAGCACGAAGGCCCTGAATCACCCGCTGTTTACTGACGAGGGCGCACTTTCGCCGTGCTCCGCAAGCTCGCCAGCTCAGCTTCCACCGTGGCTAGCCGCTGCTGCAATTGATCGAGATGACTGACCATCCAAGTAGGACAATGCGCAAGGTGAGCAGCGAGTCGTAGCTGATCTTGATCTTCTTTCGTCAATTCGAGCGCCTTCAGCCAATGTTCCACCTCGTCTAGCGGCGGCAGACGCAGCCCGGCCAACACCCGCGACACGAATGCGTGGCTACGCCCAACGCGAGACGCATAGCCACGCACCGAGCAAGCGCGGTCGGCAAGGAGCTGACGCAGGATTTCCCCAAAAGGGACCATGATGGTCGACCATAGCGACCAACCGTTCCGACCGGAACGAAAGTCTTGTGCGGTGCCAGATTAGGCACCATGCTTGGCGGAATGCTCCCTAGTTGCGCCTCTTCACCATTCGTGCGTGACCTCACTGGCTTAGGCATCCTGGGTTTGTCCGTTGGCCAATGCTTGGGCGGCTGCGGCACAAGCATTCGCCAGCGTCGATTTCTTCGTCGCAGTCGGGAATATATTTTGGGTGTATGACAGGCCGGTTCCTGGGACACCAACCGTGTACCGAGTTCCACGTTTGCCGAGGTTGATTTTCGCGCCGCGAGGCCCGATCGACAATGAGGGAAGGCCCTTGCTCAAATTGAGCGTGACGCCGGGAAAAATCGTCACGCGCTTAGAAAATCGCCAGCCCATTAGGCGATCTCCCAACGTTGGCTGCTCGCTGACCACTTCATTTGCGTGAGCTTGCTCCAAGCTCGCTGGACTTCGACAATGTGCAAAATGACCACAGCTCGATAACGATACTGTAAGGCCAGGGCTATTGGGTATCTTAGCGATGCGCTTCGCGGCCCAGGGTTTTGTCAAGCTGCTCGAACGTTTCCCGCGACTCGAATCGGCCGCGTTTGCCGCCGTTGGCATTGTCGGACTGAAGCTCTTATGCGAATTACCTGCGGATGTGGTCGGTCTCCAATACGACTTACCGAAGGGGGCGACCTATGTCAGCGCCAAGGCCTATACCGATCTCGTCGAAAAAAGTAGCAACCCGATTCTCCATATTTCATCGACCATAAGGATCAACCGTGGTGCTGTCGAAGCTCCCCAGCGTGAGATCATTGAGCGAGCGATTGTTGCCGAGCGACATGGTGGCGTAGCGCCGACAGAGGTTGCGGTGGTCACATCAATGCGAAAAGAAATTGACGACGAATATCTTTTAGCCAAAGCACGTTGGTCGCTCGATTACAGGCCCTTGGTTGCGATTGAGGGCTGGCTCTCCAGTCTTGTGGTGATTATTGTATTTTGTTTTGGCTTTATTCGAGCCAAGCCTTCAACGGTGAAGGAGTAACCGTGCCTACCACTCGCCGACTGCCGATTTATTTTCTGATCGATGTGTCAGAATCCACGGCCGGAGAAGTTGCCGACCGTATTGATGCTGGCCTGAACCACTTCATCACCAGCCTGCGGCGCAACCCTCAGGCGCTAGAAACAGCGGCTGTTTCCATCATAACTTTCAGCGGTGTAGCAAAGCAAATAGTTCCGTTAACTGACTTGGTTCATTTTAAGCGGCCTCGTCTAACACTTGGATCTGGAACGGCTCTGGGATCGGCCATCGCGCTTTGGCAGGACGCGATGAAACGCGAAGTGATCATGGCAAAACCGCAGTCTGGTCACAAAAGCGATTACCGCCCCCTGGCTTTTCTTCTGACAGATGGAGTGCCTACGGATCACTGGCGCGAGTCTTTATCCGCGATGAATGCTCCCGACGGCATCAAATCACACATGGTTGCTTTGGCGTGTGGGGAGCATGTCGATTTGGAGGTGCTCTTCGCTCTCACACCGCATGTCATTCACATGAAGGAGGCAAATGCTTCCGCCTTCGCGTCATTTTTTCGCTGGGTAACGCAGTCGGTGGACATGACTTCACGCAGCATCCAGACCTCTGGGACATCAACCTTCGAGATGCCAGTACTTGACCCAAACTATCTTCGGGCAGCAGATCGATCGCTGGCTCAGCCCATCGATTTGAACCACCAAAAATTCATGCTGGTGAAATGCCAAACCCGAAACCTCCCCTATATCTTGCGCTTTGAGAAACGGCTGATGCGCCAAAACGGATCGACGGTAACGGCATACGAGGCCATCGCAGCGCATCCCGTCGAATTATTCGATGAGGCGTCTATGGGATCGGCCACCATTGATAACCCCATCGGCAAGCCCATCGCATGCCCGCATTGTGAAAACACGGCCATCGGAATTTGTCAGTGTGGTAAGCCGCATTGCCTTAACTCGGATGCTCACAAGCAAGCCTACGTGAAATGCCCGTACTGCGGCAACGTTGGGGAATACGGCGGCGATGGTGGACCGGTGACGTCGTTACGCGGAGGGGCGGGTTGATCACGACAGAAATCAGCGCCACGAAGACCTCATTGCGTGGTGTGCGCGGGATCTCATCCAGCGCATCGCCTGAAATCTGGAGCTGTTTGCGGGATGGGAACGCCGCTCTTCGTAGCGGCTCTTCATTCTTCATCTTTCACCCGCAGCCGCTGCGGAGAGCGCCGTTCCCAGGGTGACAGCTACGTTTCGGCGTGGCTGTAGGCCATATCTGGTGACCATCCCAGCTCGCCATCCCGGTGGCAGGTCGCGGCTGACAAGGCGGGTGGGCGCACCATAGTCTGCCGCCCTATGGATCTGCTCGACGGAATCGATTTTGCTTGTCCCGATTGTGGACATCGCTCCCGCTACCCGCTGGTTCATTCCGGCAAGTCGGTGGCGTGCCCTAGCTGTAAACGCAACCATGTGCTTCCGGCGCCCGCGCCTGAGTCCGCGTTGCCAGTGGCACCAGCGCCCAGGGCTGCCAAGCCGCCAGCCAACGAGGCCGAGAAAATTCTTTTCGTCTGTGGTTCTTGTCATTATCGCGCGCGCATTCCGGGACAGTACGCCGGCATGGCAGTGCGTTGTCCAAGTTGTGATGCCGCGCAGATCGCTAATCCTGATTCGAGCGGTGGCACTACGGGCAGCACGGTTCAGTTGAGCAAAGTTCCGACGGCGGGACATAAAACCACCATTCGCGCAGGAAATATTCTCTTCATTTGTTCGCTGTGTAATTTCGAAGCTCAGCTAGCAAAACATTACGTTGGCAAAGCCATTCGTTGTCCCGGCTGTCATGCGCCGCAGGTAGTTGCTGGCGAAGCGCCGACGCAAGATCCGCTGGCGCTTGAACGCAATGTTGCGACGGCATCCGCCGCTGGCGAAGCGTCGGCACCTGTAAGCGATCCACGCTTTATCTGTGTTGGCTGCGGTTACCGCGCGCGCATTCCTTCTCAGTACATGGGCCTAGCGGTCACGTGTCCAAAATGCGACACCGTTCAAATCGCTACGCCCGAGGAGCAAGAAGGCCCTTCCACCGGCGATACGGTTTCTATCGCACGCATGAAGACGGCGGAAGACGGCGCTAAAATTGCCAACCCGCAGGTGACGACCTCCAGCGGATTTACCAGTCGAAACACGGCGGTGAAATCTACTCTTCCTCCAGCGCCTGCGCCGACGGCGAACAGCGGCGACAAGAGCACGGAAAAAGGCGGCGACAAAGTTCGCTTCACCTGCTCGGCCTGTGGTTTCAAAGCGCGCATTCCATCCGCCTATGCGGGTGAAAATATTCATTGCCCAGGTTGCAACGCCGTGCAGTTGGTGTTGCGTAGTGGGCAACTCAGCCCTAATGCCACCGGCAATACGCAGATTATTCAAGTGGTACAAACCGCAGAAGCGGCCGCGTCGCCGGACGCTATTGCTACGCCAACCCACACACCAGCACGTGGCCTTCCCGTCATTAGCGATGAACCGCCAAAGGCAAAACCGCTCGCCGCGCCAGCGCCAGTCATAGCGAAACCAGCATTGCCATCAGCACCGCCAATTCCGCCCGCGCCGAAGCCGGTGAACAAATTCACCACGCCACCACCGCCAGCCGTACCCGTGGCTCAACCTGTCGGCACCGCCGCAGCCGAGGCCACCATTGATGACCTGTTGAGTTTTGAAGATCCATCCGCCAGTGAAGCGCCGAAACCAACGGGAAAAGTGGTACGACGCGGCAGCGATCGTTTGAATGCCGTTTCAACCAAAACACCGTTGCCAGGAGAATCGTCAAAGACGGCAAAAACGCCGTTGCCAATGGAACCCGCAAAAGCCACGGTGAATTACGAAATCCAAGCAGATTCGCAGGCAGATGCTGCGCAGGCCGTTCCTTCTTCGCCAAGCAAGAGCGCACCCACATTTGTTCCCAAGGCGGCCCCCAAGGCGGCTCCCGCAGTTGCCGCTGTTTCGGCAGCGCATCCACAACCGAAAGCTTCCATGGTTGAATCAGCCCCCGCCAAACAGTCCAACGCGTTGATCATCGTGGTGGCAATCATTGGCCTTGGATTATTTGCTATCGTTGGCGTTGGTGGCTGGATGGTGATGGGGCAGTTGAGTGAGCAGAAACTTACGCTGGCTGAGCAGACCAAAGCGCTCACTGAGCAGACCAAAACGCTCGCTGATATGCAGGAAAAACTCAACTCTGCCAAGGTGGAGATCGAGGCAACCAATAAGAAACTGACCAAAGCCGAAGACGAAACGAAGCTGGCCAAAGAAGCCGCCGAAACTGCCGCCAAGAAACAAGCCGAAGAAGCCGCTGCACGCAAAGCTTCTGAAGAAAAGGCAGTTGAACTCGAAGCGAAACTTAAGGCGGCGGAAGAAGCGGCAGTCAAAACGGCGGCAGAAGCGAAAGCGGCAAGCCAAAAAGCCGCGAGTGAAAAATCAGCGCCGGTTGAAGTGCCCAAATAACTATCGGTCAGCGTTCAAACGAATTCAGGCGATGCCGGGCGCGGCGCTCACGGCTTAAAACCATCTCCGGAACTTCTCCCAAAGGCAGCTGTCCTCATTTACGCTGCGCGGTTTTGCCCAACGCGATGGTTGTGTGCGCATCGGCCTCGGTGAATGCCGGGGCGTGATCATTCCTTAGCGAGTGCGGACGGTCACCGGCTGATCAAAGATAACCTTGGCGGTGGCGTGCGCTGGGACTGCCAACTGTTTTTGGTTGGCGGGGGAGAGCGCCGCGCGAAAGCCAGTTTGGTTGTCACTGTTGTCGATGACATGGCCGTGGGCCGGTTGTTCGGTGATCGAGCCATCGGCATGGACCACTTGAAAAGCTATTAATTCGAGTCCTAAACGATCGCCTGCTGCCAGGGGGTCGGGTTTGAAGACCACCTGATATCGCACGACGTCTTTTGCGTCACCGTGATCGCTATCGAGCTTGAGCGAACGCCCGGCACTGGCCGCGCCATAAGGAAGAACCAAGCGCGCCTGGGTGATGGTTTCGAGCAGTAATTCCTGATCGACAATCGCCCATTCACCAGGGCCAGCAGGGATGACCCATGTTGCTGGCGGCGGTGGCGTAGCACGTTCATAAGTACCACAGGCAACGACCAACAGGCATAGGCACATCAGAGAAAATCGGCGCATGGGAATTCCTTTGATGTGAATGATGATTTGAGCGCGAATACAATCAGTGAATGCGTTGCCCAGGCTTCGCACCGCTGTCGGGGCTGAGTAAGAAAATATCGCTGCCACCGGGACCGGCGGCAATCGCCATGCCTTCACTGGTGCCGAAGCTCATCGGTTTGGCGGCGAGATTTGCCACGATAATAATCAAACGTCCAACCAGTTTGCTGGGATCGCCATAAGCGGTTTTAATTCCGGCGAATACCGTTCGACGATCATCACCGCCCAAGGTGACAGTGAGTTTGATAATCTTTTTAGCTTTCGGCACTTCCTCAGCCGTCAGCACACGCGCTACGCGCAAATCAATCTTACCGAAGTCTTCGAAGGCAATGGTGCTCGCGATGGGCTCAGCTAAAAGAGCCGCGCCGTCATCGGGTTGAACGGTCGTAGTCGCTGGTGAAACGGTAGCGGCTGGAGTTTCCGTTTTTGATGCATCGACCATCGCCTGGGTTTTCACTGGGTCGAGACGCACCACCAAGTGTTGAAATGGAGCGAGCGTGATGCCGAGAACGGGCTTCGCTGCGTCGCTCCAGGTTGAGCACGAAGCGCCGAGTAATTCGGCCGCCTTCTGCGCTAGCTCAGGTAATACCGGAGCCAAGTAAATGCACAGTTGGCGGAATAAGTTTAAGGAGACGGTACAGGCCGCTGCTAATTCATCGGCTTTCGCCGGATCCTTTTTGAGTGCCCAAGGTGCGCGTGCTTCGACAAATTCATTGGCACGGTCAGCCAACGCCATGATGCGCCGCAGCGCACCGCCGTAATCACACGATGCGTACGCTTGAGCAATCGCTTCTGATTCTGTGGCAGCCGTCGCAAAGAGACCGCCGTCTTCAGGATAACTCGTCATGAGTTTGGGGACAAATTTCGCGGTGCGACTGGCGAGGTTGACCACCTTTCCGACCACGTCGCTGTTCACCTTCTCAGAAAACTCCGTCAGGTTCAGATCGATGTCTTCAACCTTACCATTCAACTTCGAGGCGAAGTAATAGCGCAAGTAAGCCGGATCCAATCCCGCTTCCAAATACGTCCGTGCGCGAATGAATGTTCCTTTCGACTTCGACATTTTTTCGCCATCGACGGTCAGGAAGCCGTGGACATGAACGTTGGTCGGCAGTTGGTAGCCAGCGGTCTTGAGCATGGCCGGCCAGAATAACGTATGGAAATACGTGATGTCTTTGCCGATGAAGTGATGGATCTCGCCCTTTGCAAAATCGGCGTCGCCGACTTTGGGCCACCAGCTTCGCGGAGTTCCGCTCAATTTTCCAGCGGCACAAGCATCCGTCAAACTGGCGATGTAACCTACCGGGGCATCGACCCACACATAAAAGAAATTACCGGGCGCATCGGGAATTTCGAAACCGAAATAAGGCGCCGGACGACTGACGTCCCAGTCGCGCAGTTCTTCATTGAGAAATGCACCGTGCAGCCAATTGGCGATTTCGTTCTGCAAGGTGCCGCTGCGCGTCCATTCTTTGAGGAAGGCACGAAACGGTTCCAGACGGACAAAATAGTGTTTTGCTGAACGCAGTTCCGGTTTGGCACCGGACAGCGTGCTCACCGGATCGATCAGATCGGTCGGGCTGAAAGTTGCTCCGCACTTGTCGCACGAATCACCGTATTGATCCGGTGATTTACATTTGGGGCAGATGCCTTTGACGAAGCGATCAGCAAGAAAACAACCAGCCTTGGGATCGTAAAGCTGGGTGACCTCGCGTTCCGCCACGATGGAAGCACCATCTGGCTTAGAGTGACGCAGCGCCGCCCAGATTTCGCCTACCAGCGTTTTATTCGATGCGGAATCCGTCGATCCATAATGACTGAATTCGACGCCGAAGGCTTTGAAATCATCTTGATGAGCGGTGCTCATCTCGGCCATGATCTGTTGCTCGCTGCGGCCTTCTTGCCGCGCACGAATCATAGTCGCGGTGCCGTGCGTATCGTCAGCGCAGATGTACGCGACATGGTTGCCCTGCATGCGTTGGAAGCGCACCCAAATGTCGGCTTGGATATACTCCACCAAGTGTCCGAGGTGGATGTGACCGTTGACGTATGGTAACGCGGCAGTGACCAAAATTTGACGCGGCTGAACAGATGACATGGGCAGGCTCCGGGTCGGCATCCTGGCATGTCAGTCGGGGTCGCAAGTCCGCCTCAGCAATCTAAGAAGGCGCAGCTTCGAGCTTCGAGCTTCGAGCTTCGAGCTTCGAGCTTCGAGCTTCGAGCTTCGAGCTTCGAGCTTCGAGCTTCGAGCTTCGAGCTTCGAGTCCGACACTGGGGCAGCTCGTAGCTCGAAGCTCGAAGCTGGCAGTTCGCGGCTCATGGCGCGCACAAAGACATGGCACGCTCAACGCCTTCTGTAGTCAGAGTCGTGGCCGTGTGGCCTCGTCTGTTGAGAAACACCACGGATACCTATGGCTGAAAGCTCCAGCGGCGGTGAAAAAACGGAACTTCCAACGCCGAAGCGCTTGGAAGATGCCCGCAATGATGGTCAGGTGAGTTTCTCATCAGAGGTCAACATTGCGGTGTTGATGCTGGTGGGTTTTTGCATGTTGGCGGTGGTGGCGCCGTGGGCCTGGGCTTCGATGGCGTCGATGATGCGCTTGGCGCTTGGCGACGGCTTGCAATGGGAACTGGACTCGCGTCAGACCATGATTGCGTTTTCACAGCAACTGTGGTTGGCGGCGGGCTGGCTGATTCCCTTTCTGGGCGTGTTGTTCGTTAGCGGCATCCTGCTCTCGGTGGCTCAAGTGGGACTCAATATTTCACACAAACCGTTGATTCCGAAACTGAATCGCATTAGCCCGATGACGGGCCTGCAGCGGCTTTTTGGTATGCGCGGCTTGGTTCGTTTCATCATAAATTTATTGAAGCTGACGGTCATCGTTTCGATGGCCTGGTATTTGTTGTCGGCAGATATCCCGCGCATGGTCACGATGAAACATGATTTGGCAGAACGCATGTCGGTCGAGTCGTGGGGAATTTTCGTGATGGTGATTAAATTAGCGTCGGTGCTCTTTATCATCGCCGCTGGCGATTTCATTTTTCAACGCATTCAACACACCAAAGACCTGATGATGACCAAGCAGGAAATCAAAGAAGAGATCAAGCAGTCAGAAGGTGATCCATTAATCAAAAGTAAAATCCGACAAATCCAACGTCAAATGGCTCAGCGCCGCATGATGCAAGAAGTGCCGAAAGCGGACGTCGTCATCACCAACCCGACGCACGTCGCCGTCGCCCTCAAATACGACAAAGCCACCATGGCCGCACCGATTGTGTTGGCACGCGGCTACGATGATGTCGCCCAGCGCATCAAAGCGATCGCGGCAGAACACGGCATTGTACAAGTCGAAAACATCGCGCTTGCTCGCGCGCTGGCGAAAGAATTAGATGTCGGCGATGCCGTTCCGGTGAAGTGGTATCAGGCGGTCGCGGAGATCTTGAGTATGGTTTACAAGCTGAAGAAGCCGGCGGCGTGAGTCACTTTGAGATCGCTAAAACGTATTACGGCGAAGTCGGCTGTGGCACCATTTTGACGCGGGTAATATCATAACCCTGCGTTGCGGCGCGTTGCAGAATGCCATCATAAACACTTCGCGGTAAAGCGCGGTCACGGGCCAGAATCCAGAAATAATCACGGCTGGGATGGCCGATCACGGCCCAACGGTAGTCCGTGTCCAGATCAATAATCAGATAGGCGGTGCTAAACGGCCATAGGAAGCGTACGCGCCATTCGGCGTTCGTGGTGGTGTCATGTACCCAGCCGACGCCTTTCCACACTTCTTCTTTAGCAGAGAAATCGCCCCGGCGGAACCAGTATTCATTGTCCATGCGTCCGTCTTCGCGTAGGCGATAGCGATCAAACGTCGCTACTTTACCGTCTTCCAGCCAATACGGAATATTGGCGATGACGAACCAGTCGCCTTGGTAGCGCGTCAGATCGACGTGCGCGACGGTGGTCAAAGGAGGCTCGCGCGTACAGCCGCCAAGCATCAGCATGGTGAGCAGGAACATGAGGAAGTGTTGCATGAAGTTTTCCTACTGCGGCAAAGCTCCGGTGCGTTGATTGATCCCAGAGGTTTCCGCAAAGCACGGTTGGCGGTGGTGTCGCCGAGCGCTTGTCTCCGTGGCCCGTAGCCGGTTTTCTGTTCCCCGTAGCAAAGTCCGTAGAGTACGAACCTATTCCCTCCTATTCGCTCCTGAATTGTCCTCTACGGTGCCACCCCGCTAGGATGCCACCGTGACCCCGCCCACTGCCACCGCCCATACTCTCAGTGCCAAAGCCATTGCTCGTCTGGCGGCTCTTCGCCACGTCGGCGAATTGACCGAGGTCGACGCCAAGGCTCGTAGTTTGAAATTGGTCGCAACGGATCACGGCGCTGCGACGGCGCCCGATCATATTAATATAACTTTGTTGGTCGATAATGCGGGCATCGTGAAAGACGCTCGTTTTCGTTCGCCCGCCAAAGACGGTGTGCTGGCGGCTTATGATCTGATTACCGAACAAGCGATCGGGCGGACCTTAGAGGATGCCGCACGTTTCACTCCACGTCAGGCCGACACGCAGTTGCGTGATGCGAACGGCGGCGCGGTGCTTGATGTGGTTGCGACCAATCATCCCGATGCGGATCAACCATTTTACGTTTTACGCAAAGCACTGGAGCGCTTTCAAGGAGCCAAAGCCGTTGCCGATGCGGTCATACCCGCTGGCGCTGGTGTTGCCGCCACGTTGCCGTGGATCGACGTCGGATTGTTCGAAAAAGTTCGCCGCATCGAAGCGGTACTCGACACCCACGTGCGTCCTGCTTTGGCCAGCGACGGTGGCGGACTGGATCTCGTCGACCTCAAAGGCGATGAGCTCTACGTGCAGTATCACGGTGCTTGCGGTTCGTGTTCGTCGTCCATTGGTGGGACGTTACATTTCATCCAAGATTCGCTCAACAATCACCTCTCCACTCAGCTCACCATTAAAGTCAGCGGCGTCGATGAGAGCATTGTTGGTTTGTGAGTGACGCCAAACGCGTTTCGGAGTGACCGCGATGAATTCCAATCGGAGCGCTTCTTGGCAGTGGGATAACCCAACGCTTTTTGCTACCGCTGGTTTTGTGCTGATGACCATAGCGGCAGTTGGCCAAATGCTGCGGGCAAACAGTCGATTTGACGATGTTTTTAAAGAATTGGGGGTTCAGCTTCCATGGGTGACTCAAATAGTTCTCACTCCCTGGATTCATGTGACGATGGGCGTCATCTTACTCGTGCCGTTGTTTTTACGGCATCGTGCTGGTTGGAAGCCGTGGGCCACAGCCGTGTGGGTAGTCATTTTTCTTATGTATCTTGGTGTATGTCAGGCGGGTTTTTTTGAGCCGTTCTTTCGGCTGATCGAAGTATTAGGAAAGAAAACCGACGGTTAATGTTCTGTATCGGCAATGGTTTTGAAGTTGATTTTCGCTAACGGGCGTTCAGGCGGCACTCAATTCCTTAGCCGCCTTGCGTCTCACGCCGGATCTTCATCTGTCGTCACTGCAAACCTTCATCTCCATCCCAATGCTAGCTCCCAGTTGCCTGTGGTAACTTGGGGCATACAAACTGCGCCATGCTGCTACTTATCCCGATTCGAATTATCAGCGGTCACCTGTAGTTCTGCAGCGCAAGTCCTTCCCCGTGTGCCTGACGTGCCACTTGCCTGCAAACCGCAAGTGGCCGTGTTGTTTCTGCTCACCTCGGCGCGCGGGCCAACGAAAAAAAACATGACGAACACTCCTTCAACCCTCACTGCCCTTGAAATCTACGACACCACGCTGCGCGACGGCTCGCAGGGCGAAGGCGTCAACCTGAGCCTTGATGACAAACTGGCGCTGACCAAGGCGCTCGACTGGTTTGGCGTCGCCTACATCGAAGGCGGCTGGCCTGGTTCGAATCCCAAAGACGAAGCGTATTTCGACGCGGTCAAACTGATGAAGTTGAACACTGCCAAGGTCACCGCTTTCGGTTCCACGCGCCATGCAAAAAACGCAGCGAAGGATGATGCGAATCTGCAAAAGCTGGTGGCGGCGCAGGCCGACGTCATCTGCATCTTTGGAAAAACTTGGGATCTGCATGTGACAGATGCGTTGCGCATCACCTTGGATGAAAATTTAGAACTGATCCGTTCTTCGGTCGCTTATTTGAAAGAGCAAAGCGGTCGTCCGGTATTTTACGACGCGGAACATTTTTTCGACGGCTACAAAGCCAATCCTGAATACGCGCTGAAAACCCTGGAAGCAGCCTTCAATGCGGGCGCTGTACGATTGATCTTGTGCGACACCAATGGCGGCGCGATGCCACAACAAGTGACCGCTGCGGTGCAGGTTGTCCGCGCACGCCTGCCATCGGCAGTCCTTGGAATTCACGTGCATAACGACGGCGGTTTGGCGGTCGCCAATACTTTGGCGGCGGTGGACGCTGGCGCGCGTCAAGTACAGGGAACGATCAACGGTATCGGCGAACGCTGCGGCAATGTTGATTTGACGGCGGTGATCGCGAACGCCGAAATCAAGCTCGGATATCGCTGTTTGCCTGATGGTCATCGTCAGCGTTTGACCGAGATCAGTCGTTTAGTGTGGGAACGCATCAATGTCCACGGTCCGGTGAATCAACCGTACGTCGGTCGCGCGGCGTTCGCTCACAAGGGCGGCATCCACGTCAGCGCGGTTCAACGCAACGCGTTGACCTACGAACACGTCACGCCTGAGAGCGTTGGCAATGAACGGCGTATTCTGATCAGTGAATTGTCGGGTCGCTCCAACGTCCAAGCAAAATTATCAGAACGCTATCCGCAACTGAAAGATAACGCGGTCTTGAAAGGCGTGCTCGACGCGGTCATGACGCGCGAAAACGCGGGCTACAGCTATGAAGCCGCTGAAGCCAGCTTTGATCTTCTGGTTCGTCGTCAGGTCGGTGCGTTTACGCCGACCTTCGTGCTGCATCACTATCGCATTCACGGTCTTGGTACTCCCGGTGCCGACCGAGATTTAGTCGAAGCGACGGTCAAAGTCGATGTTTCTGGCGAGACTCGGCTGTGCGCTGCCGAAGGCCACGGCCCGGTCGACGCTCTCAGCCACGCGCTGATGGCGGCCTTGAAGCCATCATTTCCGCAGCTCGACGATCTCAATTTAGTTGATTACAAAGTTCGCGTCGTCAACAGTGCCGACGGCACTGCTGCCAAAGTCCGCGTTCTGATCGAACATACCTATCAAGGTAAATCGATCGGCACGATCGGCGTCGATGAAAATATCATCGAAGCCAGCTGGCAGGCCCTTGGCGAAGCGGTCGAGTACGCCTTGTCGGTTGAAAAATCGACGGCGGTGATGGGAAGGAACTGATCAACTCAAGAACTGCCGCCGAGAACGTTTCGTTCCGGCGGCATGGCGCGTCCGCTTTAGGCGTGCGTCCGCGCAGAGCCTTCAACGGCAGGGCGAAGAATTTCTGGTAGATGTTTGCGTGAACCGTTGGCGAGGAAGTCGCGCGCGAGTTCGTTGGTGACGTCGGTTTCGGCGAGGCCTTGTTGGCACAAGTAGGTGTGCACCAGTTCGTATTGCCGAACTTGACTGAGGGCGTGTTCCTGGCCGGTGGTGGCCCACATCCAATCGGCGAAAGTGAGTAATGCCTGGAATACCGAGGTATGGCCGTTCAGCAGCAGCGCTAGACCATGGGTGAATTTACCGCTATTAACAAACAATTCGTGATAGCGGGCAAAGCGTTTGAGCCGTTGCATGGTGGGAAAATCAAAGTCGCGGCTGGCCAACAAATCGTACGGCGGCTCTGCATTATAGCGCATGGCAAAGGCGTCACGGTGACGGCTGAGCGGGGTGCCTTTGAGCAGCTTGAGAATGCCGACTTGGATTTCCTGCGGATCAAGATGATAGAGCGCGTCGTAGCTGGCCGCGAACGTTTCCAGGGTTTCCCCAGGAAGCCCGATGATCAGATCGGCATGGATGTGGACGCCGGTGTGCGCGCGCAGCCAGCGAAAATTCGCTTCGGTGCGGCCGCGATCCATGCGCCGCGAAATGAGCTCGCCCACCGCCGGGGTAAAACTTTGAATGCCGATTTCAAACTGCACACCGCCAGCAGGGAAACGGCTGATGAGTTCTTTGATGCTGTCGGGCAGACGATCGGGCACCATTTCGAAATGCAGAAACAGGTCGTCGCGCCAGCGGGCGATGAAGAATTCTAAAATCGCAGCGGCAATGCGTGGACTCAAATTAAACGTGCGATCGACGAATTTGAACGTGCGGCAGCCTCGCGTTAGGAGGTTGTCCATCGCGGCAAGGAAAGGTTCTAACTCGAACGTGCGCACGCCATTTTCAATCGAAGATAAACAAAATTCGCAGGTGAACGGACAGCCGCGACTGGCCTCGACATAGATCAGCCGATGCGCCAAATCATTGTCGCTGTAAAGCGAATACGGCAGCACCAAATCGGTGACATCCGGTTTGGGACTGTCGACCACTTTGGGCACTGGTGTTCCGGCTAGCAAATCGATGCAGACTTGGCGGAAGGTCAGATCGGCCTCGCCGGTGATGAGCACATCGGTCAGCGCGACGATCGGCTCTCCGTGATGTTCGTGCGTGACCTCTGGGCCGCCAATGACGACGTGAATGTGTGGCGCAATTTTTTTCAAGATGCCAATGACGCGGCGGGTTTCGTGTAAGTTCCAGATATAAACGCCGAAACCAACGATGCGTGGCGAATGAGCAAGCAGGCGCTCAACGATAACCGCAGGTTGATCATGGATGGTAAATTCGTGAATCGCAGCGCGCGGTGCCAGATCGCCCAGATTGGCAAGCAGGTAGCGCAAGCCCAATGACGCGTGGCTAAAACGTGCGTTCAACGTGCACAGAAGGATATCGGTCGCTGGCATGGTGCGGCACCATAGGCCGCAGTGCCGCCACGCGAGCAGGGATATCAATTTTGGGCGTTTCTCATTAACGTCATCGCCCGCGTCGAAAGACACGGGCGATGAAAAATCCAGCGCGTGAGCGCGAGATGCGGACAAGCTCTTACTTAGGGGCTTTGTCTTTGTCTTTGTCTTTGCCGCGTGCTTTCAATGCTTCTTTTGCCTTGGCAAATTCTTCTTTGTTCAAAGTGCCGTCTTTATCGGCGTCAGATTCGAGCAGCTTGTTGCGGAATCTCTCTGGCACAGCTTCAAGTTCCGCTTTCGACAGCGCGCCATCTTTGTCGGTGTCAAATTCTTCAACGTTTGGGCGCTTCTTCTTTTCGCCAGCTGGCTTTTCGTCTTCGGCGTGCAAGGCGTTAAAGGTGAAGGAGACGAGGCCGACAAGAGCGGCGATACGGATGACGTTCATGGTAGAGTCCTTTTTTCCCTGGGAGGGGTGGTGGGTGGCGCGGCGATACGAAGAGCATCGTTCCCAGATCCGCGTTCGTCGGCCATCATCGCAAGCGTCGCTGTCACGCTTGGACCAGTCTTGTCAGGTGCTGGTCAGAGCGCTGTCAGGCACGTGTCAGTCGTCTGTCAGGTAAATGGGCGGTATGTGGGGCATTCATTGGCGGGGAACAATCCGTAAGCGAATGCAGAACTACGTTGATGCGCAAAAGTTATTTCAGCAACGTGTCCCACGCTTCTACGTCGTAACCCACGATCCCGTTACGACCGATGAAGGCGAATGGACGACGTACTAAGTTGCCGTTCGTGCTGAGCAGTTTCAGCGCAGCGGCTTCGCTCATTGTGGGCAGTTTATCTTTGAGGTTGAGAGCCCGGTAATCTTGACCGCTGCGATTAAACAACGCCTTCATGTCGCCATCAAGCGCGGCGAGCATGCGCTTGAGCTCTTCCACGGTCGGTGGCGTTTCACGAATCGGGACTTCAGCGAATGGCTTGCCCACACGGGTGAGATGGGCGACGGCCTTACGGCAGGTTGAGCAAGCTTTGTACGTGTAGATTTTTAGCATGGTGGTTATTTTATCTTCACGGTGCGGCGGCTAACGCGCGAAATAAATCTTCACGCATTTTATCTGCCCAGCCAAAACTGGAGGAATCACCACGGTTGAGCAAGATGGCGAAAGCATAGTGGCGCTTGCTGGTTCCATCAAAATACCCTGCCAGGGCGCGGGATTCGTTATGGGTTCCCGTTTTTACTTGAGCGCTCATGCCGGGCGCATTTTTTTCTTTGAGACTGGCGCGATACGTCGGCCCCACATCACTGCGATGCATAGCGTCAAGCAGGTTGATCAGATAGGCAGCACTCGCTTCGCTGCCGTAGCTGAGGCCGCTGCCATCAAGCAACGTAACGGGGCCCATGCCGGTGCCGAAATGTTCTTCTAAAACCGTAATAGCGGCCGTGCGTCCAGCGATGATCGATCCTTCTTTTGAGCGCGCGACACCCAGCAGGCGCAGTAATTGCTCAGCGTAAAAATTATGGCTGTGCTGATTCATGACATTGATCGCAGGAATCAGCGGTTGTTTGAGATCAATCAACAGTGGGCCAGCGGTGGGATCGACCGCACCAAGCCGCACGGTTCCGCTGATGGGAATGCCGCTGTCTGCACAGATGGCTTTCAAGTGATCGCCGATCAGCAATTCAGGATCGCTGGCAATAGCCAAAGGAAACCAGGCGGTTGCACGTCCGCAAGTGCCGCTGGCAATGATGGTGTTGCTATCCAGCGCGCGCGAGATCGCATTTTTCCCCGCGCCATTCGCTAGTGAACGTGTGCTGTTAACGATGCGAATGCGTGATGAACGCGGACGTGTTTCGACGGTGCAGGGCGCGCCGACGGCACCAGGAATCAAACGCACTTCGATACAATCATCGTTCCATGCAAACGCCGCGCACGGCGCACTGAACCAGCGCTGAAGATTGGTTTGATCAGCGGGCCACGTGTCGGGACGAATGGGGCCGCTAATGAGTCGCGGATCAATCACCAAGTCGCCAGCAATACGGCGCACGCCCAGGCGTTTCATTTCTGCGGCGAAACCGCGAAAAACCGCGTCAGGGTCGCGACCGTCGGCGAAGTGTTCATCAAAGCACGGACTACCACCGCCGATAACGCCAAGTCCTGGCAAAGTGCCATCTGCGCCAAGCGCACCGAGTCCGACGAGTTTCGTTTGAAAAACATAATCAGTGCCGAGTCCCACTAGGGCGGCGGCGGAAGTGATGAGTTTGGTGGTCGACGCCAAACTCAGCGACTGATCGGCATTTCGTTTCAGGATCCATTGGCGTGCGTCGAGGTCGACCACCGCTACCGCCGTCTTGCTGCCTTTGGGTGCCTTAGCCAGCACGGCGTCAACGGTTTGTCCGACATCGGCGGCGTTTGACAGCGCGGCGCAAGACAGCAGGCAGGTCAATAAAAGGGCCAACAAAAGCAAAGGCATCCGGTGCATGGTGCTGAGCATGGTTGAACCCAGCGCATGGTCCAGTCAACGGCATGGCTGGACGCCGGTCTTGTTTTTCGCAACATGATGAAATGCCAGAAACGCTTTCCTGCCCAACCTGCGCCCGACCGGTAATCATGCTAGGACCAGATCGTCCAGCGGAGTTTCCGTTTTGCTGCGTGCGTTGCCGCGACCGCGATTTAGGCGCGTGGTTCGCCGGCCGCTACACCGTCGCCGGCGAAGACCTGGAACAAGTCGAACGCTCCGCACGCGGGGTCGATCGTCGCGATCCGCGCGACTCTGCGTCAGAATGAAGCGTTGAAGATTGCCGTTAGCGCAGGCGCGCTGGCAAAATTACCATCGTTCGACCAACCCAGTGCAGACGTTTTTGTACGGCATTTGCCGTGTTGTTGTGCAGCAACCAGTGGTACCAACGCTCACGCTGGAAGATGATTTTTCCGGCGAAGAAGGTCGAGCGGGGAAATTCCTTGGCGACGCTTAAGCACAGCGTTTCGACTTCGTCGACGGCGTCGGTGCCGATTGCCAAACGATAGACCGATGGAACACCCAGGCCGTTCGCCAGCTCGACGAATTTCACTAAGTTGGCTTCGGTGCGGGTACGTAGTTCGGCCAAGGTGTCTTCGCCTTTGAACGCGCCAGAATCAACCACGCCCACCGAAATGAATACCAAGTTTTTGTAGACGTGGGGAAACGTTTTGAAGACGTTGAGCACGGTGTGAATGCCGAGCCCGCCGTAACTACCAACCAACACCACGGCGGTATGGGCTTTGGGATCGAAAGGCGTGGCCGGTGGAGTGCTCGAACGCGGTTGATTACCAAGCTCTGAAAACAGTTTACGTAATTTGCTGATGGTCAGTTGGTAGTGAGCCCGAATCAGCAGACAGAGCGCGGTCATGACGCCCGTGACGATCAGCGCGGCACTGCCGCCGTGATCGAATTCTTGCCATGAAGTCACGCACAAAATCGTGACGCAAATGATGAAGCCGGTACCAAACAGCGCTAAGCGGCGGACTTTGACGGAAGCGGTCTCTTTGGCTTTGATCCACCAGCGAATCATTCCCAGCATGGTGAGCGAAAAAGACAGGAAGACGTTGATGGCGTACATGATGACCAGCATGGTGATATCACCGTTGGTCCACCACAGGCCCAGCAGAGCCAGTGCGCCCATGATAATAATGCCGTTGTCCGTATTCAGCCGTTCCGACAACGCGGCGAAACGATGCGGCATCCATGAATCGACGGCAAGATTCGCCAATACGCGTGGACCGCCGATGAAACCGGCTTGTGCGGCGACCACCAACAAAGCGGCTTCGGTGACCAAGACGCAGATGACGAAACCACCACCCCACGGCAGATGTGCTCCAACTTGTTCGGCAAGCACGGCATTGGTGGTTTTGCCAGCCACCTCCGGCACATCCCACAGCAAATAACACAACATCAAACCTGCGGCAGTCACCGCTAATGAGATCGCCAAATACATCATCGTCCGTTTAGCGGTAGCGACGCGCGGTTCACGCAGCAGCGGCAGCGCATTGGAAACCGCTTCGATGCCGGTGTAGGTGCCGCCGCCAAGCGCGTACGCTTTCAGCAACAGCATAGTCATGCCGAGCGCGCCGATACCCGCCATGTCGGTGTGAAAACCGTTACTGACCCGTGTTGCAACGGCACTGGTGGCGTCAAGGTGCAGAACTAATCCACCACCAATCAGCACGACGTGAACCAAGACAAACAACACAAAGATCGGCGTTAACCAGACGATGGATTCTTTGACTCCACGCAGATTCAGCACGATCAATCCCACAATAAGCGTTGCTTCACCCGGAAATTTCCACGAATTCCAACCCGGTGGTATGAAACTGAACAGCGCGTCACCAACAGCGGCGATCGACACCGTAATGGTCAACACATAATCGACCAATAAAGCGCAGCCGCTAATCACGCCAATGCGTGGTCCAAGCATACGCGAAGCGACACCGTATCCGCCGCCGTTGGGAAAGACTTCGATCAGCCGACTATAGGCCGATGAAATAATAAAGACCGTAGCTGCGGTCATCACCGCTAAGGCTAAAGCCAAATGCGGATGCTCGCGGATAACGCGGTAGCTCTCTTGAGGACCGTAACTCGACGAGGACAGCGCGTCGGCGCCGAGACCGATCCAGGCCAGGAAGGACACCAAGGTCAAGCTATGAAATAAGGCTCGGTCACGCAGATCGCGCGGCGCGCCCAATACCATGCGGGTGGTGCGCTCGAAGAACGTTGGCTCTTCAACTACCGGAAGCGGAGCACTGCCCATGCGCGCGCGCGGGCCGCTATCGGGTTGCTTGCTATTGGGTGGTGGAATGGGTTCAGGTGCTGGTGTGTTCATGGGCTCCTCATCGCCCCAGGAGAGGGGGGAAGAGGAGGGGCCATACTAGTGCCCTTGTGAAAGCCGCAACGGAGCGCCTTCAAATAGACACAATCACCTGCGATCAATTAGGTTGGATCGTCGGCGCAGGCACCGCGTCAAGCACCGCTTGCCAAGCTTGCGGGCTATTTTTGTCGGCGGTGGCAATCTCGACCACGCGTACAGCGGCCCGTCCGCGCGGTTGCCACGCGATGGGAAACGCCGGATCCACGTGCCCGGTGAAGGCGACGGTCACCGGAATGCCAAGCGCTCCCGCCAAGTGATGACCAACGCTGTCGTAGCTCAACGCATGTCCGCAACCGGCCAGCGCCGCCGCCCAGCCAGCGATGGAACCGTGAAAGCGAATGAGGTCAGCGTCGGCAAGTGCGCCAGCGGCGAGATCGTTAACGGCGAGTCCTAATCCTTTGCCGCTGTCATCAATGTCCTGCGCTTGCCAACCGAGTTCAGCCAGCAGCGCGTCACTGTTGGCCAGTTCGTCAGTGCCGAATCCGCGATCGAGCAACACGCGCCAACCAAGTTTGCGGAGGTGGCGCAAGATCGCCATTTCTGCTTCTTTTGATAAAGCTTTTGCTGGGTTACCACCGTGATCCAATTTCACCGCAGCAATCGGCGCTGCACCAAAAGTCGCCCGCAAACGCTGATGAACGGCGGTAGCAGCGACATCAAGCGCAACGCGTGGCGCGGTCGTTGGCGCGGCGGGCAAGCCCAGCGTGCGCGTCAGCCATTGATCCAGCAACAGCGCAAGACTGGCTGGCGCGGCGCCCTCAGGCTGAAGATTTTCCCACAATAAATACTGCGCGGTATCGCACACCGGCAACAGCCCCAATTGGTCGAGGCGCGAATCCGGCGCGACCACCAAATCAGCGCGTTCTTGTGCCACGGCGGCAACCACCGTCATCCAACTCGCCAGCCGTTCGCGCAGCGGTCCACGCCGAGCGTAGCTGATGGGACGGACGCGAACATTTGGCAAACCAGCGAATAAACCCTGTAATTTACCGTCGCCTAGCAAAACCAGCTCAGCCTGCGGATAACGTTGATGCAGACGTTGGAGCACCACGCTGGCGAGTAAAATATCAGCGCCGATGGTGACGCGACTCAACACCACAATGCGCCGCGCGGACGCAGGCGCGCGGCGTTCAACGCTACGTACCTGCGCATGACGAGTCAGCAGCGCCGCTTCGCTGACGATGCCAGCACCAGCCAAAGCCGCGAGCAACGATGGCGTGCGCGTAACAACGCGCCAAACAATCCGACCAAAAAAACGCGCATACGCCGCCCGTCCCGCAGGCGTAAAACCATCGTTCAGAGGTTCAACTAAACCGCCAAATAATGCCCCAATACCTGCACCGCGCCGCGCTTCATCATCGCTGTCGGCCGCGTCAGCGATCAGATCAGCGCCTTGCAGCAACGCATGTCCATCCGGCAAAGCGGCAAGCTCGGCAGCGACCACCGATAAAGGACGATGTCCAACCCAGTCGATAATGGCACGAGCGGCAAGAGCGGGCGTTTGCATGCGCGGGGATGGTGGGATCACGACCGCCATCGCAAGGCGTACTCAGCCAGTGTTTTTTGAGGCGTTATCCAAAGATGCGCCGCCGCGTTCCAACAGCAGTGCTGCCAGCGCATCGTGCGGACCGAGGGCTCCGCCGATGGCGTAGGTAATTCCCGGATGAGCGAGTGCAGCGGCGGTCGCGAGCTGAGGAATATCTTGCGATAAATGACGGCCATCGCTGAGAAAATATGGCAAGATCACGATGTGAGTTGCGCCGGTTTTGACCAACGTCGCGAATGCGGTAGCGAGATCGGGCGCGGCGATTTCCATGTGCGCGGCGACCACGGTGGCCCCGTGGCGCAGGCGACGCACGCGTTCGGCCATGTCCTCCAACTGGTGGTTGGATTCCGCGCGACGAGATCCGTGATCGATCAGGATGAGTCCAAGCATGCCCGCACGGTGCGGGAAAGTGTGCGAGCTACAAGGCGCACTCAGGCGCACTTAGGCGCACTTAGGCGCACTTAAGGCGCACTCCTTTTTCGTCGGCTGGTCTTGGGGTTGAGCTTTTCTTCCATCAACCAAAGTCCGGCCCATGACCAGCATCTACCTTGATTGGAACGCCACCGCACCGCTGTCGGCCGCTGCTCGCGCAGCCTGGCTAACGGCGCAAGACGAAGCCTGGGCAAATCCAGGATCCGTTCACGATTTTGGCCAACGCGCACGGCACGGCATTGATCAGGCAAAAGCCACGTGCGCGCGATTGCTCGGCGCCAAGCCCAGCGAAATCATTGTCACCAGTGGTGGAACCGAAGCGAACGTGCTGGCAATTCATACGGCGGTGACCGAGTACGCCGCGCGAAGTGTGGAAGCTGCGCCGAACGGAAATCGCGCAACCATTCTGGCGTCGGCGATTGATCACAGTTCAATTCTGCGCAACGCCGAAGCGCACGGCAACGTGGTGCGCTTGCCGGTTGATCAAGAAGGGCGATTGCATCCCGACGTGGTGCGCAAAGCACTCGCGGAACTTCCTCAGCAACCGGCGCTGGTCTGTCTTCAATTCGCCAATAATGAATTAGGCGTTCGTCAAGATATTGCTGCTTTGGTTCCCGTGATCCGTGCGCTGGCACCGCAAACCCGCGTGCTGCTCGATTGCGCGCAAGGCGCGGGCAAAGCGCGCATGGATTTACGCGCTTTAGATGTCGATTTCGCCAGCATCGCCGGGCATAAAATCGGCTCGCCGAAAGGCATTGGGTTGTTGTTTGCGAAAAACGGCGCGCGCATTTCACCGCTCTTCAGCGGCGGTCGTCAACAACAAGATCGTCGCAGCGGCACCGAAGACACCGCCGGAATTGCGGCGCTAGCCGCCGCCTTAGCCGAAGCATTGTCCCACGTCGATGAAGAAGATCTTCGCCAACGCATGTTGTTAGAATCAACCTTCGTGCGCATCGCCAAAGATTTACCGCAAGCAAAATGGATCGGTCACGCCGCTGAACGCATGCCCAACACCATGAGCCTGACGCATCCTGGTTTTGCCAATGAATCACTGTTGATGCGCTTAGATCTTGCCGGCATCGCGGTTTCCACCGGCTCAGCGTGCATGGCCGCACGCGGCGATCCCAGCCACGTCATCGCTGCACTGGGCCTTGATCCCACACTCGTCCGCGGAGTGATCCGCGTCTCAATCGGCCCCTCCACCAGCGCCGCCGACATGGACACCTTCGCCGCGACCTACATCCGCGAAGTGCGTGCCCTGGTGAAATGATTTCTTTCTCCCCTGGGACCGCCGAGTTGCACTCGGCTTGGATGCCCGGAGAGCCGAGTACAACTCGGCGATCCCAGGAATCGAAACGCAGCCCCCTGGGACCGCCGGCTGCCGGCCGGCCCGGGGCAATTGTTTTTGTATTTATGGACATCACCGGTTTTCGACTCTGCCGGCAGGCTGCCGGCGGTCCCAGGGCAATGGCGTTGCGATAACCTATCCCTCTCTCGTAATTGATCTTGCGTACGGGTGCATCGGCACGCGGGCATACGAGCGATCGGGGCGTCTTTTCAG
>JAYVSL010000115.1:0-13034 GCA_043775355.1 Planctomycetota bacterium | reverse complement strand
GCGACATGACGATTAACAGCACTTTGTCTTGCACAGAGGCCGAAAAAGTTTAATCAAATTACTGAAAAAACTGCGTAAAAGTGATGCGAACGCCCTGGGAAGATGACGACGACCACCGCGACTGACGGCGTCGTTTGAGGTCACAGATTGTGACCTCAAAGCGCTCAGCTCTTTGGTTGTCAGACGGAAACGAAAATCAGTAGGGAAGCGTTTAGCGTTGCGCTTTACCGCTTGATTGAAGGCCTTGGTTGAGACGCCGTAGAGCGCTGCCAGATCAGCGTCGAGTAAGACGCGTAGTCCACGTAGGACAAGAATGCGGTCATCGAGCAAAGACGAAGGAGAGCGTGTCATGACAGCGATCGTGACACTAGGAAGTCGTGCGGCAATCGGACTTGCGGTGATTGTTGGTGATCGTTGGTGATTTTGGAAGTGGTCGAGATGAACGTGGTCACTTTGCGATGTGGTATCTTACCCCGATCTTGCCATCCGTAGAGCGAACCTAGCATCCCCGCCCCATGTCCGTCTTGACCAAGCTTTTGTCATTCAGCGTCGCCCGGGGCCTTGCGGCTTTGTTGGCGGTGGTGTTGTCAGCGGTTGGTGGCGGTCGTTTAGTCATTGATCGACTGAACCCGGAACGGGCGGACGACAAGCGTTTGTCAGTGGTTTGCCCGCTGGTTGCGGCGCAATCGTGTGGTCAAACGTTGTCGCAAAATACCAATGATCGTTCGTTCGCGGTTGGCCGCTGGGCTGCCGTGGCGGTGGTCGCGCTGCGCGTGACGGCCGATCATTTGTCAGCACCGAGCCTATTGCTCGGCTCGGCTGGCGGTCCTCGCGCACCGTGAAATGACTGCGGTTATTACGGCGCAATAGCGCGTGAGAACCGTTCTCTCTGGTTCTTTGGAACCGCTGTCATCTCTTCCTTCATCATCAATCACCTCAATCAATGACCTGCGGCATCGCCGTCGGTTCAGAACAGAAAGCATCCATGTCTCGCATCATTCAGCTCTTGTCTTTATTGATCATCGCTACTGCTGGGATGGCCGCTGATGGCGGTCCGGCTCCGGCCTCGACGCCGACGACCGTGCCGGGAACTCCAGGGGGTGTGGGTAGTCCTGTCTCAAGTCCTTTTGGCGATTCGTCGATGTTTATTCTCATCGGCGGTATGATTTTGTTCATGTGGTTGTTGGTTATTCGTCCACAAAAGAAGGAAGAAAAGCGGCGTAAGGCATTGATCGATTCGATGAAGCCAGGGCACCAAGTGGTGACCATCGGCGGCGTGCATGGTGAAGTGGTTTCAGTGGGTGAACTCACCGTCGAACTGAACGTCACCAAAGGCGACAAGCCACTGGTGATGACCTTCAACCGCGGCGCTATCGCCACCAATGTCACGCTGATTGCAGCTGACGCCAAGCCTGCCAAGTAAGCTTCGTGCGCCAGCTTTGACCTGCGCGCTCGCACCACCTTTTATCAAATCAAACAAACGGAAAAACCATGCTTCGACGCTTGATTGTCTTCTCGACCGTGATGATCGTCGCCCTCATCCTGATGTTTATTCAGAACAATGTTCTGGTGGGAGATCAGGAATTACAGCTGTTGATGCAGAAACAACCTGCGTCAACGCCGTCCGCGACAGCACCTGCTTCCACGGATTCAACCTACAAGATCACCTTTGCCGATCTTGGTGGAAACCTGGTATTCGCGAGCGCGAATGAGCAACAGGCGGTCACCAAGCGTCTCGCTGGAAACGAGCGTCTGTCAAAGATTCCGGTGAAGTCATTGAGCGACGTTACGGCGGATCATGCCCTGGTATTAACCGTGGGATCAGAGGTGTCGGAAGACGATCTGAAACGCCGTTTGCAAGGCATACCGTTTAAGCGTGCGAACGAAGCGAAAGGCATGTTGCATGTCAGTCCTGGTATCGATCTGCGCGGTGGTGTGGAATTCATCTGTCAATTGCGCGATGACTCAGGTCGTCGAGTCGCAGCTGATGACGAAGTCATGCATGTGCTGCGCGGTCGTTTGGATGAACGTGGATTGACCGAACCGCTGGTGACCAAGTTGTCAAACGGCGATGTGCAGGTGGTGATTCCCGGCGGTTCGCGCGCTGACGCTGCGCGCACGCGCAAAGTATTGGAAGATACGGGACGCTTAGAATTCCGCGAAGTGCTGGAAGATTATCGTGTGCAACTGGGGGCTCCCGGTGCCAAGGTGATAGCGTTGCCTATCGGCGGCTATGATTTCGCACCAGATGTTTATCATAATCGTGGCGACATCGTGGCGCCGAAACGGGTTGATCCAGGATTTACTCCGACGGAATTTTTGCGTTTGGGTAAAGCCGAATTGACCGGCAAAGACGTGAAGGAAGCGCATCAAACTTTGACCCAGGGCGAGCAAGCGGTGTCGATTACGTTCACCGCCCCAGGTGCAACGCGGAACGAACAGTTTACCACCCGTCTGCATCAAACCGGTGAATTTGGCAGCAAAACGGGCACCGGTCGCCTGGGAATTCTTTTCGACGGCGTGGTCCAAAGCGATCCTCGGGTTATTAATCCGAGCCACGAGCAATGTTCCATTACCGGTCATTTCACCCAAGATGAAATTGATCGCCTGCGCACGTCGTTGCGCGCTGGTTCGTTGAGCGTCGTTCCCGAAGTTATCAGCGAACGCTTTGTTGGTGCGACCCTGGGTGCTGAATCCGTTCAGCGCGCGATGTGGGCCATGATCCTTTCGTTTCTTGCCATCGTGCTGTTTATGGCGGTGTATTACCGTCGTTTAGGGAACGTCGCGAACTTGTGTTTGGCGGTGACGGCAATTCTGATTTTTGCTACGCTCTCGATTTTCTCCGCAACGATAACGTTGCCTGGACTTGCGGGCTTGGTGCTGTCGATCGGCATGGCGGTAGACACCAACATTCTGGTGTTTGAGCGCATACGCGAAGAGCTGCGCGAAGAAAAAGGTTTACCGTATGCCATTGACCGCGGTTACGACCGTGCGTTCTTGACCATTCTTGACGCGCATTTGACCACCTTCATCACCGCGTTGATTTTGTACTACATCGGCTCAGGTCCGGTCAAGGGTTTCGGTTTGACCTTGATGATCGGTATCGCGATCAACATGTTCAGCGGTATTTATGTTGGCCGTATGTTGACTGAGTGGTTCTGCCGTGGTCGTGAAACCGTGACCATGGCCGCGTGGGTGCCGCCGTTGGTGTTGCCGTACGTCGAATGGCGTCGTAGTGCGTATATTTTCTCAATCATTACGGGTATTCTGGGCGCAGCATATTTCGCCTTCGGACACTTGATGGTGCCGAATGGTAGCTTCCAACGCAATTTCGACATCGATTTCACTGGTGGTAACATGGTGCAAGTGGTGTTCAAAGAAGCGAAATCGTTGAAGTCGGTTGAGGAAGCGGTGAAGACAGCCATCAAGGAAGCGGAAGCCAAAACCAAAGCACCAAGCTTGCTCGACGACGTGCGTATGCAGGCCTATATTCCTGTGGGTGCAGCTTCCACTGACAGTCGTCAGTGGGTGTTCCGTGGCCGTGACGAAGCGGCTGGCGGCATTGAAGCCGAACGCTCGGCCCTTGAAGAACAGCGGTCGGCGCTGACGCGTAAAGCGCAAGGCTTACGCAATGCGACTCCGCCGAACGAAGTTGAGGCGCGGAAAATTGACAAAGAGATCGAAGCCAAGGGTGAAGAAATCAAAGTGGTGCGAGCGAAACTCAGCGGACGTGTCGCTGAATTTCAGCGCCAAATTGCTGCCGCATTTCCTGGGGCCATTGCACCAGAAGGCGATGAAATCAACGCGGCGACGATGACTGGCGAACGTTTGTCGTTGACGATTACCACGCTTGAAGCGCCCACGGTGGAACAGGCAAATCAAATCGCCACGGCTTTGGCAAAGCATAACGAGTTGAAGGCCGTCACCGCGAAGCCAGCGACGGCTCCGGTTACCGGGGTGGTCGTCGAAGCATCGTGGCAGAAAGCACCGAGCGGCTTAGCCAAGTTCTTGGTCGAAGATCCTGCGCTGACCAAGCTGGCGTCGCTGCTGGGTAAAGGTGTGATGGATGATCAACTGCGCGGGCAAGCTCAGGCAGCGTTCGACGTGTTCAGTCTGGTTACGCAGCAGGCCGCAAAAGAACGCCTGACGATAGCTCAACCATTCCCGGCGAGTCAGCATTTCTCGGGTCAGGTTGCCGAACAGATGAAGTGGCGCGCTTTGGCGGCCATCATGTTGAGCTTGGTGGCGATCATGGCATACGTCGCGGCGCGCTTTGAATTCCGCTTCGGCATCGGTTCGGTGGTTGCCCTGTTCCATGACGTGGTGTTGACGGTGGGCATCTTAGCGATGCTCGGGGTGCGCATTGATCTGAACATCATTGCCGCCTTGCTGACCATCATCGGGTTCTCGATCAACGATACGATCGTGACCTACGATCGTGTGCGAGAAAATCTGCCACGTATGGTTGGCAAGACCTTGGCGCAGGTGATCGACCTATCGATTGCTCAAACCATGTCGCGAACGGTGTTGACGACCGGAACGGTGTTGGCGACCGTGATCGTGCTGTTGATCTTTGGTGGCGAAGCGCTCTACGGCTTTTCGCTGACCCTGGTGATCGGCTTTACCCTCGGCACCTATTCGTCCATCTTCGTTGCGGCTCCGCTGCTGCTGACTTTCCAGAAGCAGCAGCCGGTGGTGCCAACCGATGTGGTGTTGACCGCAGACGGCCAGCCATTGCCGCCAACGGCCTGAGTCCGAAGGCGCATACGGAACCCTCACCGACCGAGGTTGGTGAGGGTGTCAGCGCCAGTCGCTGGCGATCCGCTTGTCTTGCGCGGAGCGAATAGCATAGTCCTGCCCCATCTGCGGACTGGCACGACGCCAGCTCCGCGCCAGATCCACACTTTGGAGTACGTTGTTTGATTGGTCGTCGCCGCAGCCGAATCCCTTTGCCTCTTCCTGAAAACAATAACCGGGCACGGGTAAACGATAAAATTCGTGTCCCTTCCGTTCGTCTCATTGACGAAACGGGCCAACAGCTCGGGGTCGTCCAAATCCAAGAAGCGTTGAGCAAAGCGCAGGCCGCCGGTCTTGATTTGGTGGAAGTGTCGCCCGATGCGAAACCACCGGTTTGTCGCATTCAAGATTACAGTAAATTCCTTTTTGAGCAGCAGAAAAAAGATCGTCAGGCCAAAGCTAACGCGCATAAATCGGAAACGAAAGAAGTGCGTTTGCGCCCAGGCACCGGTCAAGGCGATATTGATATCAAGGCCAAGCATGCCCGCGAGTTCCTCGCCGAAGGCCACAAGGTTTCGATTCTGCTCCAGTTTCGCGGACGCGAAATGAGCCATCGCGAACTTGGCATCGAAATGATTCGCAAGTTTGCGGCGCAGTTGGCAGACGTTGCGAAATTAGAACAAGAGCCACGTCAAGAAGGCAAGCGCATGTTCGCGCTGATTACCGCGCTGAAACACTAGTTGGATTACGGATCTGGCCGCTGAGGCCAGATCCTGTGGACGGTGTTTGAACCAATGGTGATCATCGTGATATTTAAGTATTTCGGAGAGCAGAGCACGGTTCGAGTAATCGGGAGTAGTGGATTTTCCGCGTGTAAGAATCGCTGATTTACAGAGTCGTGAGTCTGGAGTATCTCTCCTCTCCTCAGCTTATGCCGACACCACTATCATCGTCACTTTCACCATCACTATCAGCCAGCTCAGAACATCTGCTCTTTGGCAAGATTTTGATCGAGCGCACGTTGGTGACCCCAGGGCAGCTCGAACAGTGCTTGCGCCTGCAAGCAGCGGAGATCGATGTCGGTCGCCCACGTCGCAATCTGGGCGATTTGATGATAGAGTTGGGTTTCATCACCAAAGCGCAGTTGGATCTGGCTTTGGCGGAACAACGGCGGCGGCTGAAGGATTTGGTCGTCGGGCCTTATCACATTATTGATAAACTTGGTTCGGGCGGCATGGGCGCGGTATATCGTGCGCAGGTGCCCGACACCGGCGTTGAAGTTGCGCTGAAGTTATTGCCCAAGAAATGGTCGAATGATCCAAACTTTCTCTCGCGATTTCATCGCGAGGCGAAACTAGGAATGGAGCTCAATCATCCGCATTTGGTGCGCACGATCGATTTTGGCGAGAGCAAAGGCACGTATTACATTGCGATGGAAGTCATCGAAGGTGGCACGCTGGATCATCATCTGCATGTGAGTGGCGCGATCCCTGAACGAACGGCGCTTAAAATTGCGCGTGATTTATTGGGCGCGTTGCAGTATGCCCATGAAAAGGGCCTGATTCATCGCGACATTAAGCCATCGAATATTCTTTTTGACCGCGAGGGAAAAAGTAAGCTCAGCGATTTTGGTCTAGTGAAGGCAGTGGAACCGGATC
This sequence comes from Planctomycetota bacterium, assembly GCA_043775355.1. GTDB lineage: Bacteria > Planctomycetota > UBA11346 > UBA11346 > UBA11346 > BOG-1363. The sequence continues at coordinate 6,639 of JAYVSL010000115.1, read as the reverse complement.
CACAATTTATGACTCACGGTACCACGGTTGGCACGCCGCATTACATGGCGCCGGAACAAGCTCGCGGCGAACCGCTCGACATTCGCGCGGATCTCTATGCCATGGGCGCGACGCTTTATCATGCACTTACTGGTCAGACGCCGTTCAGCGGTTCTTCGGCTGCCGTCATGCATAGTCATCTCAAACGCGAACTGCCGTCGCCAGAAACGCTCAACCCAAATTTATCACCTGGGTGCGTCGCGATTATCAAATGCTTGATGGCGAAGGATCGCAAAGATCGTTACCCAACTCCTGCTGTCGCTGCTGAAGATATTCTGCGGTTGCTGCGCGGCGAACAGCCGCAAGCCGCAGGTAAAGTAATCCTCGAAGCAAAGGGTCCGATTTTTCAGCGACGAAGCACATCGACGACAAAGCCATCTCCTCAGATGGCGGAAACGTCAGAGGAAACGTCGAATTCGCGCAGGCCGCCGTTATGGATGATCATCTTGCTCATTTCCGGCGTGGTATGGTTGGCGGGATTGGGCCTGATGATTTGGTTTATTCAGGATCTCCGTCGTCACTCGTCACCAACACCGTCACCAACGCAGCCACGTTCAGAGAAAGAGTCGTCCGGCAGCTTGTGAGCCAATAGACTCACTGATTGTTGGTGTCAGCCGTCATGCCCCCCATCAGCGAGTGACAAACGGAAGGAGGGCCTAAGGTGCGCCTTCCCGCATGGCTGGCGATCACGTAGACCAACCTCTTTCTGATCCGACCACGCCGTCCCCTGTGGATGGCGGCGTGAGCGGCGGCGTGACCAACAGCGTGACCGATAGCGGAGTCGGCAAAGACGCAGGCGGAGCCAGCGGTGCTGCAGCGTTGGACCTCGGCTACACCGTTACGGTTGATAGTTTCAGTGGCCCACTCGATTTGTTGCTCTACCTCGTTCGACGCACTGAGCTCGATATTCTTGAAGTGCCGTTGTCGCTCATCATTGACCAATTTGTCGAAACGATTCGTGGCTGGCAGGACGCTGATTTGGATGTGGCTGGCGATTTTATTTTGATGGCGGCGACGTTGTTAGAGCTCAAGGCGCGCACCATTGCCCCGCCTTTAGAAGAAGATGAGGCGGTCGAAGATCGTGAACCTACCTTCGATCCGCGAGAATCATTATTGCGCTCGTTGTTGGCGTATCGTCGTTTCAAAGAAGCCGCTCAGTGTCTTGATCGTTTAGAGGATGATCGTCGTCCGCGTTTGGAGCGTCAGCTTCGTGAAGCGATTCCGGAGGCGCCGCCAGAGGAAGGTGACTTCGATCTTGGTGAGCTAGATCTCAATTTGTTGATGACTACGTGCGAACGCTTGATGGCGCGCATTGGCGGACTTGGTCCGCGCACGGTGATGGTCGATGAACAACCGTTGGGCGTGCGTATTGCGGCGATGTTGGACGCGCTTGCTGCGTGTCAGCGCGCCACCATTCGTGAATTATTAGCGGGCAATGAATCTCGCATCGTGCACATTACCACGCTCATGGCTTCGCTGGAACTCGCGCGCCAACGGTTTGTTGAATTAGAACAGCCAGAGCAGTTCGGTGATATTGCGCTGCGTTTGCGTACCACCGAAGAGCGCGAACGTGAACCTGAGCTGCCGCCGGAAGAAGCACCAGGACCCAAGCGTCGCCGCCGTTTGCCCTTGGTAACGTTCGACGCCACCAACATACCCGTAGCTGGTGACGATGAGGCAGAGGCACCCGCGTTGGAGGAACCAACGGAATCTGACGAAGCGCGCTTTTTGCGTGAATTAGAAGAGGCCACGCGCGTCACCGCGGTGTTGGCCATCACCGCGGACGTAGAAAAAAGTTTCACCGCGCATTGGTTCACGTTGCACCCAGAATTAGTGCCGGTGGTGGTACCGCCGCCGGTGTTGCCAGCCGCCGAAGCGCCACCGACTAAAGTATTCCCTGCGAAAAAAGCCACTCCATCGCCATCGCCAGTTTTACCGGTGCCGGAAGTTTCATCCGTAGTCAGCGAACCGACCACGGTGGTTTCTGAGGTTACGGTGGCCAGCTCCGCTGGCGGCGAAACCACGACGTTGGTGAGTGAAAGTATGGTGTCGTCAGCAGTTGTCACCGAACCAGCGGTTGTCACCGAACCAGCGATCGTCACCGAATCAACGATCGTCACCGAAGTGGCGGCGCCCACGGTGTATCTTGCGGCATCTTCGCCAATTGAAGCCGTGACCGAAGCGGTTGTGACCGCAGCAAACGAGCCGTCAGCGATTGCGAAAGAATTGCCATCGACTTCTGCAGATAATCTTTCGACAGCCTCAACCATAAATGAAGTGGTGTCGTTGTCGTCGCCTCTGGTAGCCGAAGCGGTGATGACGGTCGAAGCATTTTTACCGCCATTGGCGGAAGATGCGTCATCCGCGCTCGCGGCGGTGCCGGAGATCGTCGCTGAAGAAACCGTCCTCGCAGTTTCAGCCTTTGTTGAAATCGTCCCCGCCGAAGTGGTGCATCGAGCAGAGCCAATGGTCGCGTCAGAACGTGTGCTGGACGTTGAAGCGTGGCCGGTGATGCGCGCGATGCCGATACCGGAAGAGGCCGTAGATCCGCTCGCGGATCTTACCAGCGAAGATCCCGCCGAGGTCAACGCTCATCTGCATGGACAACGTCCGCAGGAAGAACACGAAGCGGACGACGAGGAAGAACGCGAAGAACTCGACCCCGATGATTTGCTGGGTGATGATCCCGCGATGGTCAACGCGGCGTTGCAGGCCGCGACCGCACGCATTCCCGTTCCGCCACGCGTATTGCCCGAACTGATTATTCCTGCGGCCACAGAAACCACGACGTGGACTGCGCCAGTGGACGTTGGCCAGACGACGGCAAATGAACTCAGTGAAGAAAACGATGAAGACGAAGAAAGCGCAAAGAGCGAAGAACAAGCGCCGATCAACAATGCGCCGATCAACAATGCGCCGATGAGTGAAAACCGCAGCGATGAATCCACCGTTGTTTCAACGCCTGCGCTGAACGAAGAAGCGCAAGAAACGGAAAGCCACGCGCAGGAAAACACTCAGCCACGCGCGGATGCCGACATTGAAAGCGTTACGCAAGCGATGGTGTCAGAAGCATTGTTGGCGCCGAGCGTTCTTCCCGTCAGCGATGAAGTGGCTTTGGTAACCGAGCGAATCTCGGCGCCAGCGGGAGAGCCAACGACGTCCGCTGTGGAGTCAGTTGCTGCGGCACTCGAAGTGTCATCAAGCGGCGAGGTGATCGGCGAAACTATGGCGTCAGCGGTAATCGTCGAGGCGTCGTTGTCATTGGTTTCCACTCCAACGAGTGATTTAACGCCCATGACCGCTTCGCTGATCGTCGCCGAATCAGAGGAAGAGCCAGTGACGGAAAGGACGGCGAAGGTGATCCTCGCGCCATCGTTGCCATGGGTTTCCACACCAACGAGCGATTCAACGTCCACGACGGCTCCTTTGATTTTAGTCGAAGCAGCCGATGAGCCAGTGACAGAAGTGACGATTAAAATCGCGAGAAAAATTCCGCCGGTTTCCGCCAGCGTGGAGTTGATCCAGCCGTCAGCGGCACTGGAGTCCGCGAATGTTGGCGCCGTTGGCGCATCAACGCCGAGCGAAGTCGCGGCTTCACTGTTAGCGCAATCGGAACCACCGCCGCCGCCACCGCCCCCATCTCCGCCGCCGACAACGCGCCCTCTTTCGCCTTCACCTCGCATCGCCCTCACCTCCAACCCAAGTCCTACCCGCCCAATGTCCACTCCACCCCGTTCGAAAGCTTGGCTGATGATCGCGCTGATAGCGGCGATCAATCTGCTGTGGGCTGGCTGGACGTGGTTTGCATGGGTACCGAAGGATCTGGTCGAAATCGTGGCGAGCCCGCAGACGATGCAGATTCTTTCGGCGGACAAAAACGCTGGAGAAACCACGGCTCATGAGTCGATGTTGGTCTGGCGTTTTAATGTCGATGTGGTCGATGAACTTGGTGTAAAACAGGCGCCGACGACAGCGATGCCAGACATCGTACCGCAACTCACTCCATCGCTTGCAGGACGCTGGTATTGGCGTGATCGGCGGACGTTGGCGTTGGAAACGTCGGAGGCTTTGCCTTTGGCGACGACGTTCACCGCCGTCTTTTCGGCGGAAAAATTCCGCACGACCGACGGTTTCCGTTTGCGTCAATCGACGACGAATTCGTGGTCGACGGCAGCATTGTCGTTGTCTGCGGCGACCGTCGAAACCTTCGATCACGAGGGCACCATCGTTGCGCTAACCTTTAATCAGCCAGTCGATCCGTCGGTTATTGCCGGTGGTTTATCGGTGGTGTTCCCGCCCGTCGAACCGCAACCGGTGACCGTGGTAGCGCCGCCGTCGTCGTCGCCTCAGTCGCCTCAGTCGGTCGCTGAAACGCCGACCGTAACCGTAACGGAAACGACCACCGAGCCAGCGATCGAAACGAAAAAAGTGGAAGTTACAAAAGTTCCTGCGACCCCGCCAACGCCACCGTTGGTGCGCGCTCTGAGCACGGCGCCAGCGACCACCGTTCGTTTGGTGATCCAGTCAGCAACACGTGGCTCCGCGACGATCGGCTTGAAGGCCGGCACGGTTGGTAGCGCTGGTCCATTGGGATTGGCGCAGGCATGGGAACAGGTCGTGCCGTTGCAGCAAACCTTGGTTCTGAATCAGGCGCTGGCCAGCGTACCAAGCCATGGCGCGGTTCGCGTGGATGTCACCACCAGCGATGCGAAAGCTCCGCTCGATTTGCTTGCGCCGACCATCACGGTCGATCCAGCATTGCCGGTGAGCGTGAAGATCACCGACACCGGTTTGTCCGTGGTCGGCGATTTCCAGCCCGGTCAAACCTATCGCATTCACAGCGCGGCGGTGTGGCCAGACGAACCACTCACCAGCGGCCACGTATTGCCGGCGTATTCAGCGGCGAGTTCCGTCAGCGTGGTTATTCCCGCACGTCCAGCGGGATTGTGGCTGCTTGATGACGCTGTGGCCGCTGGCGGAGTGCGCGTTGCAGCGCATGCAATTGCGACCGCGACCGCGAGCGTGTTGGCAGCGAAGACGGATGAATCGCTGGCGACCAACGAGCTGGCGTGGACCAGTTTGGGTGATGCTCCAGCGCTGCTGAAGATCGACGACCTGGTTCATGACTTGGCACCCGCACATTATCGTTTGCGCATAAACGCGAAGGATGACGCAATGATCCTGTGTGAAGAAAAACTGGTAATCGAACACGTCATGGTCCGCCCCGAAGCGCTTATGAGCGCGGTCATAACTTTGGCAAAAGCCATCGTTGCCGGCGATCAACAGAGCGACGTGCCCGTGCGCGTGGTAAGTCTTCAGCGCCCGTGAGCGCTGCGGATTCATCAAAAAAACGAAATAACCACTTTACGGCCAAGGCGCAAAGAACGCAAAGGATGTCAAAATCCTTTGTCTTTCCTTAGCGGCTTGGCGGCTTGGCGGTGGAAGTTAGTTTTTCTCTATCGAGAGCCGTTCGGCTTCGCGGCCCTGCAGTGCCGGTTGGCAATGGCGCAAGATCGGCGCCCGCCAGTTCGCCGCGAGCGATTTGAAAATGACCAAGCGTAGCGATCATCGCGGCGTTATCCGCGCAATGCATCGGCGCAGGAAGATAGAGTTCAATTCCTGCTCGGGCTGCGTCGGTCGTCAGTCGTGCGCGCAAGGCGCTGTTACAGGCGACGCCGCCACCAACCGCAATGGCGCGGACGTTTTGTTGGCGAGCCGCCAGTAATAATTTAACCGCCAGACAATCGACGATTGCGGCTTGGAAACTTGCGCAGGCGTTATCGATGCCGCGTTCATCCAGATTTAATGGATCGCGCCCTAGCGGACCTCTCACTTGATAGAGCAGCGCCGTTTTCATGCCCGCAAAACTCAGGCGCAGGGTGTCATCATTCAGAAAGCTGCGTGGCAGCGTCAGGGCTTTCGCGTTTCCACGCGCGGCGCGCTGATCAACGAGCGGTCCACCAGGATAACCAAGTCCCAGGGTTGCGGCGGTCTTGTCGAAGGCCTCGCCCGCAGCGTCATCAATGGTGCCGCCAAGAAGTTGGAAACGACCCGGCGCTTCGCCCAAATAAAAATGACTATGGCCGCCCGAAGCAACCAAGCCGACCAAGGGATACGTCACCGCCGTGCGGTTGAGATGGATCGCGGCTAAGTGTGCTTGGATGTGATCGACGGCGGCCAACGGCAAACCGCGTCGTAGCGCGATAACTTTGGCGGCGGTAACGCCGGTTAGCAAACTGCCGATCAGCCCAGGCCATGCACCAACGGCGATTCCGCCGACAGCGTCTATGCCGACCTTTGCTTGGGTTAACACGCGTTCAATTAAACCAGGCAATGATGCGACGTGGCCACGTGCGGCCAGCTCGGGGACAACTCCACCCCAGGCCGCGAAATCGTCGGCCATCGAAGCAATGGCCTCGCCCCGCACCGTGCGACCGTGTTCGACCAGCGCCACTGCGGTTTCGTCGCAACTGCTTTCAATACCAAGGACCAGCATGACGGGCAGCGTGGTCCGGCACGGCGCTAGGCAAGTCGACAAAGGATTTGCGGCATGCGCTGTGACGAAAAGAACTCTCCGTCTTGCGGCTAGGAAAGTCGTGA
>JAYVSL010000114.1:0-5495 GCA_043775355.1 Planctomycetota bacterium | reverse complement strand
AGGGGCAATCCATGATTTTTTTAAACGAAAATCCTCCGTGCCCCCACTCTGCCGGCTGGCAGCCGGCGGTCCCAGGCCGGGCCGCTGGCAACCGGCGGTCCCAGGCGGTCCCAGGCGGTCATCGTCAACGCCTCACCCCATCTGCTGCGTCAGCCAACTCCACACCCCACTCGCCGTTTTACGAATGCGGGATTCTTGGCCGGCAAGATGGGTGCGGCGTAAATCGGCGGCGGTACAGACCAAGCCGCTGACCAAGACGTCGGCTAATTCCGCACTGGGGTCGCGGTTTTTATGTCCTGAGCCGAGTACCACTGGCTGGCCGAAAATATCTTTGAGAAATATCGCCAGTCCGCCGAGTGAGCTGGCGCGGCCAACCAAATGGACTTGGCCCTGCTGAACGAGATGTCCTTGATCGCGGAGTTCCTGCGCGCGAGCGCGGAAAAACGTTCCGATGGCTTCGGTCATCAATTGCAAAGCAGGCCGCATCAAGCGATGGCGTTCACGAATGTCGCTCCAGATAAACTGCTGACCGGTCGGGCCTTCACGTTCGTCGGTGTGCACACTTAAATCGAGATCGCGTTTGAGATCTTCTGCCTGCGACGCCGAAATGCCTAAGCGCTCAATCAACAAACGAGTCAGATCATCGCCACCAAAAGCGTGGGTTTCGACATAAACCAGCTTGTCGCGACGACGTACTAAAACAGTCGTGCAACGTGCGCCGCAATCGATCACCACCGTGGTGCCTTTGCGCGTCAACGCGCCAGCAATGCCGCGATACAGCGCCACTGGCTGCGCGATAATGCCTTCTAATTCCAAGCCCAAATCTTGAACCAATTCCGCTAATTCTTCGCGATAGCCGCGACGAGCGGTGATGAGCAACGCCTGACACGTCAAACGTGAACCGCGCTGGCCGATCGGATCTTCAACGTCATGTTCGCCATCGCGATCGCGCACCGTCCAATGTACCGGAATCGCATCGATGAGTTCCTGGTCAGCGCCAGTCGCTTGATCGCGCGCGCGTTTCAGCGCCCACAGCCGCTCGTGTTCACTCAATGTCACTTCGTCGCCAGGGTCAGCCCACCCCACCGCCATTCGCGAGGTGATGCTGGCGTCGGTCATCGACAGATACACGGAATACGCTTCGACCCCGGCCGAATCGCACGCCAAACGAACCACATCGGCCACCGCTTCGCGTTTACCGTTTTGGCTCAGGCGGTGCCAATCACATTCAATCGTTTTGTGCGCCACGACTTTGTCGCCATGCGTGGGATGCAGCGCCGCCACCGTGGCGCTGACCCGACAACTGGAAATTAAAACAATGACCACCAGATGTTCGGGCAAAATATCGCGACGCGGACGAGCAGCGTTGGCTACTTGTTGTCGACGATGACCAAGACCGCGCGCCAAATCGGTGACGCGGCCAAGCCAACGCCCGCTCTGTAAAAGATCGGTATTGGTCGCGGCTGGTGGTGGGGTAGCGGTGCGCTGTTCGTCGTTGGCGATATGACTCATGGCTGACTCATCGATTGGCTCATGGATTGACTGACCAGCGGCGTTGGACGCTGCGCTGCGCGTAGCTCAGAAAAAGGTTCTCTAAAACGTACATTAATTGCGGCGATGCGGTTGAGGTCACCGTGCGAACGAATGGTGTGAACGAGATCGCGGACTTTGTCTTCTTCGCGCACACCAAAGCGTTCTTCGCCAGAGCGACCCCAGATCAAGCGACTGCCATGGCGGGTGTACAAGACGATTCCGCGCTGAACGCCGCGTTTATCCAGCGCATCATACAAATGAATATCGGTGACCAAACCTGGTTCAATCTGCGGTTCCAGTCGCTTCCATAATGACAAGGCATTGCGCACGCCATCGATGCCGGCCCATTCGATGGCGCGTAACACTGGTCGCGCTGTGGTTGGCCCGGGCATCGAGCCAGGCAATAACCATCCGTCTGCATCGACCCACGCACGTGCGCCGCTCGCCAACACGACTGGCATCAACGGCTGACGTAAAGCCATGACGACTTCTAATGTACGCTGCAATTGTTCTGGCTGCTGTGCGCGCGGTTCATGCACCACCGAAACGGCACGCACTTCACTGACCATGGTTTGCTTGCGCAGAAAAACTGCCAACTGATCAAGCGCTTCGGCGCGGCCTTCACGCAGTTGCGCCATCTGAGGGAACGAACGCATCCAACCGAGGACGTCTTCGCGTGGGATCTTTGGTCCTGGCAACCACGTAATACGGAATCCACTCACCGGCAACGGCGTCGGTGATTTCTGAATCGCATAACATGAAAACATCACCAGCACCGTTATCACCGCGACAGCAGCGCATCCCCACATGCCCAGACGCAGAGCGCCCTGCTTGGTCCACTGGGCGCCGTTTAAACCAACATGAATTCCACGCGTGACTAAGCCTGGATCTATCGCCGGGCGCAACAGTTCTTCGTTCACCGGCAGCGCTTTGCGCTTGGCTCGTTTACGTGCTGGTTTCGCGGCATCGTCTTCCGCCTCTTCCACCGGTTCGGTGTCGATGGCATCATGATTCATGAGCGCCGGAGCGAGCGGCAAGCGATTCGCTTTGCGCTTACGCTCAGCCACAGCGATAAGCTGCTGAATTTCGTGGTCGGAAGTGACATCTGCACGACTCATAGAGTGCTCCCGATGCGAACGAGGCGAACGGCAGCGCGTTGAACAACGCGTTCCACCAAATCATCAAACGGAATACCCGCAGCCACTGCGGCTTTCGGCACCAAGCTGGCCGTGGTGAAACCCGGCAAGGTATTTATTTCTAACAAAGCCAAATCCCCATCAGCGGTGCGCATGATGTCGCAGCGCGAAATATCACGGCAGCCACACGCACGGTGCGCCGCCAAACCAAGATCCGCCAAGCGCTTGGCCAAGTCGACGTCGGTCACTGGCGTTTCCATGGTGTCAGCGCGCTGATATTTCGCGTCAAAATCAAATACTCCGTCAACGGCGCGAATGGCGAGTGGCGGCAACGCCTGCGGACCATTGCCCAGATCAACCACGGCAACGGTGTACTCTGGGCCGGGCAAACGTTCTTCGAGCAGATACGGCACGGGGCCCAGCTCGCGCAGAATTTCTTCAATCGCGGGCAAAATAAACGATGGATTCGCAATGATTTTCAGTCCCACCGAACTGCCATCGCACGCTGGCTTCAACACCAGTCCGGCATGATGCGGGACTTTCAAATCCTTAGGCGAAAATGGCTGACGCAGATCCAAACGCACGCCCCACGGCACGCGCAGTTTATGCTCCGTCAAACGCGCCTTGGTCAGCCCTTTGTCCATGCACAGACGCGACACTGCCGCGTCCGAACCAACGTAGGCGATTCCGGCTTGATCGAGTTCGGCCTGTAAGGTGCCATCTTCACCATAGGTACCATGGATGATATTGAAGGCGACCGCGTCGACGCGCAGGTCGTGAACATTCAGTCGATTCGTCACATCAATCACGTTCACATCATGTTCACGACGACGCAACGCATCGGCAATCGCCGCGCCCGAGCGTCGACTAATCACGGCCTCACGACCTGGGCCACCCATGATGACGTCAACTTTCATACTGCCGCTCCGCTTGCTATTCCGCTTGCTATTCCGCTCGTTATTCCGCTGGCCGTTTCGCTGGCTGTTTCGCTTAAACGGCGCGGATGCACCTGCAACTCCGTTGGACAATTCCAGGTTTCGATTTCCATCGTCAGTACCACGCCGCGTTCGCGCCACGCCTGTTCGCGAATGCGACGGATCAAGGCCACCACATCGGCGCATGATGCCGTGCGCGTGCGGTTCACGATAAAGTTGGCGTGTACCGTGCTGATTTCTGCATCGCCGCAACGTTCGCCTTTTAGTCCAAGTTCATCGATGAGTTTCCCCGCCGGCATGGTCGGCGACGGATTCTTAAATACACAGCCAGCGCTGGGCAATGCCAACGGTTGGCTCGCTGCTTTCGCTTGTTTCAAACGACTAGCGGTCGCCTTCAACACCACGGGGTCGCCGGTAGCCAAAACCATTTCACCACCCAGAAAAACCGTTCCCGCTGGCAAGCCACATGAACGATAACTCGCCGGTAGCGCTGCGCGTTCAAGCCAACGCGGAGTATTTTCTCCGGGCAAAATCACCTCAACGCGTGAAACCCAATCAAGCATCCAACACGTACTGGTGCCGGCATTCATCTTCAGCGCGCCGCCGACCGTCGCGGGAACTCCAGCAAGACCTTCTGGTCCAGCAAGTCCAGCCTTGATGCATGCCGCTATCAGCTCGGCTAAGTCAGTCGCCGCGCCAACGGTAACGACCGCACGACCGCCAACGATATCACCGATATGGATTGCTGAAAATGCCGCGCCCAATTGCACCACTGGCTCCGCGACACCATCATCACCGACTAACAGATTTGCGCCGCGCCCCAGCCAACGGTGCGGCATCGCCATCAACTCAGGCAAATCTTCCCGCGCTTCCAGCGTCACCAAAGTCGCGGGACCGCCAATACGCATGGTGGTATATGCCGCGAGACGGATCTGCTCCAGGCGATTGCGACGTTGAAAATCAGGGGTGAAATGCATCAGTTCAACCGTTCATGCCAGCCAGCACGGGGACAGCAAAAGGAGTCGGTTCCGGGGCATGTGGCTCATGACCCGGACCGCCGAAAAAATCGATGAGTGGCCCCGCAAGATCGCCGACGTCACCAGCGCCTAACAACAAACAGGTGTCGCCAGGACGAGCATGCCCGGCGAGAAAACGAATCGCGGTCGCCGCGTCATCGGCCACGTGTACAGCACCGAGATCAAGTCCGGCGCGTTGCTCAATAATAGCTTGGCCCAATGCGTGAGAACTAATGCCGGGAATTGGCGTTTCGCCAGCGTCATAAATCGGCAACAACACTAAGCTGTGCGCCTGCGCGAAAGCATTGACGAAATCAGCGAAACAATCACTGGTCCGGGTGTGACGATGCGGTTGAAAAATGACATGAACGCGGCCACCACCTAGACGTGCCGCAGCAATGGTGGCGCGCACTTCGGTCGGATGATGACCATAGTCCTCGACCACACGAATTCCGTGCGGGCTACCGTGGACGGTGAAACGACGGCGCACGCGCTCGCATCGACCAAGCGCTGCGAGATCCACTTTGGGATGAACCAAGCGCGCCGCTGCGATGGCCATTAAGGCATTCGCGACCATATGAGCACCAGGAATGGTCACCGTGATTTCGCCAAGGTCCTCACCGAAAGCGACCACGCGCGCCAGACTACCATCAGCGCCCAATTCCAAATGTGAACAGTGATAATCACCAGCATCAAGCCCACAGGTAATCACCTGACACGCTAACCCAGCAGTAACGCGTGGTGATAATCCCGCAGCCGGAACAATCACGGCGCCATGGGGAGGAATATGTCCGAGCCATTCACGAAACGCGTCCTCTAGCGCAGTGAAACTGCCATAGTGAACGATATGTTCGTGATCAAGATTGGTGACGATC
>JAYVSL010000113.1:0-16354 GCA_043775355.1 Planctomycetota bacterium | reverse complement strand
CGGAGGAACGCAGGAATTCATGCCTTGGATATTCACTTGCCGCGGACTTCGTCTTCCTCCGTTCCTCCGTTCCTCTTGTTCAATCACGTTCTCTGCCTTCAGCCTTTTCATCGCACCAACTCGGCAGCACTGGAAACCAGCGGCGCTCCGAAGGGCAATTCCGCCGGAATTTCGGCGAACTCAGCAAAGGCTTTAAACAGCGGTGCAAAATCTTTATCAACCGCCCCGATGATGCAGTCGGTCAAATCCGCTTTCAGCTCAGGGTACTTGCGGATGAAATGTCCGTAATTCACTCGCTCGTCGTAGAAGGCATAAACCAATTTGCGCATCGCTTCGATGCCATCGCAGTAGCGCTTGCCATACGCGGTGAACGCAGTCGCTGTGGTATTGCCGTTCTTTAGCGCTTCGTGCACCGCGTCGCCAGCCATCTCACCGCTTTTCAGCGCGAAGAATGCGCCGGAACTAAACACTGGGTCAAGAAAGTTGAAGGAGTCACCCGCCAGCACCAGGCCATCCATGGCGCAGTGTTTTGCCCGGTAGCTGTACTCGTTGGTGATGCGCACCTCGTCAACCTGCGTTGCCGGAGCCAGGTGATCGACCAGCCAGATGTTCTCTTTAATTTCACGCTGATAAATCTGCGCGATATCCTGAACGGCAGGGTCACGGAAGAGGTACTCTTTCTTCGCCACCACGCCAACGCTCAAAATATCGTCGTGCAGTGGGATGTACCAGAACCAGCCTTTATCCGGGATGTAACAGACGGTCGTCGCGCCGCCAGCACGACCAGGATCGCGGATCGCGCCCTTCCAGTAAGTCCAGATGGCGAAGCGATCGAGGGGCTTGTCGGGCATGCGCCAGCCGAATTGATTGACCGCCAACGAATCGCGCCCGCTGGCGTCGATGGTGATCGGTGCACGTAATTCGAACGGTTTGCCATCAGCACCTTTGCCACTGACGCCGACCACACGACCGTTCTCGACCAGGAGCTTATCGGCAGGCATGTCATGACGGATCTCTGCGCCTTTGGCCTTAGCATTGTCGCGCAGCATCACATCGAATTCACTGCGTCGCACCTGCCACGTCTGGGTTGCTGGGTGGTCAAAGTGGCTGTCGAAGAAAAACGGCTGCGATTGTTTGCCGCTCTGACTGACAAAGCAGATCGAATACTTTTTCGTGAAGTGCGACTCGCGCAGTTTTTCTAACATGCCGATGCGAGCGAGCGTGAAGTACGTGTAGGGAATCAGCGACTCACCAATGTGATAACGCGGGAACGCGGCCTTATCCAGACACACGACTTTGCGACCATGCATGGCAAGCACGCAGGCGGCGGTCGTGCCCGCAGGACCAGCACCGACGACGATGACATCAGGATTGGTGATCATGACTTTTCCTTGTGACGGCTGAGAGCCTGGGAAACTGAATGAATCAACGCGTTCAGAGCACCAATCATGGCGGCAGGATTTCCACTACCTCAGCGATAGGAATACCATCGTTGGTAATCAGTGTGTTGCAGCGACCATATAAAACGCATGGCTTCGACACGCCCAGCGCGCGGTTGATCAGATCATCACCGATCACGCTGAAATACGCGCGCGGCTGACTGCGATGCGGCACGCTGTTTTCGATCAACACGCCACCCAGCGGGCGCTGACCGGCGAGCACCAGCTTTTGCACCGCTGGCAGTAATGCGCTCAGATGAATGCGTATCGCGCCGAATTCGACTGGACGCTCGCTCGGATCAAGCAGCAGTACTTGGCGGCGATATTCCTCACCGGCATGCACGCGGCCCAATACTTTCAGATGCAACTGGCAGTGATGAAACTTTTCCAAAGTCGGCGTCATATCGCCATGAGTCACCAATAATGAACGATACGGTTCCGGCATTGATGCGCCGTCAATCAGCGTGGTCTCTGGCGCGGTTGCCTGCGCGTCTGCATAAAAACCCATGAACGGCGAAAGGTGTTCGACTAAGAGGCTCACGCGTACCTCGCGTTCGCATGTTTGGTCAGGAAAAAGCCATGCAGCAGACGATCGATTTGCAGCAACGCCTCACGGGTTAGCGTGATGATCGTACCATTGATCGAGAAATACCCCTGCTGCACCAAGGCGTCGAGTTGCGTCTTGAAGCGTTCGCGTGGATCAACGCCAAACTTGTTAGCAAAATATGCCGTGTCGACCTTGCCCAACTTGAGCTGCAAAATGAATTCGCGAATTAATCGTTCGTCAATGTCCGGCGTGTAGGCGCGATGCAGCGGCAATTCACCGGCTTTCAACCGCGCCAAATATGGGGCGAAATCGTGCTCATTTTGATAATGCGTGCCGTTGATATGGCCAAACGACGATACCCCCAACGCTAACAGATCTGCGCCCGCCCACAGTTTGTCGCGATAGATAAACTTAGTGCGCGCGGGGTCTTTCACCGCCGTATAAGCGCTCTTCACGGCGTAGCCAACCTTCGCCAATTCGTCGAACGCGTAAGAAACCCACCGCCGTTTGGTTTCCCAATCGGCGACCGGCGCAGTGATCTTACCTGATGCCTTCATCTCTTTATAGATCGTGGTGTTGTAGGGAACTTCCATCTGATAAACGGTCACGCTGTCCGGCGCCAGCGCGATGGTTTTCTCCACGCACGCTTTCCAATTATCTTCGTTTTCATTCATCATGCCGGCAATCAGATCAATGTTGATATGAGCAAAGCCCGCGTTGCGAGCACGTTCGTAAGCGCGGTAGACTTGCTGCGATTGGTGCGCTCGCCCGTTCGACTCCAGAATGTGGTCGTCAAAATTCTCGACGCCCAAGCTCAAGCGCGTCACGCCGATTGATTTGATGGTGTCGATCTTGCGGTCGGTCAGCGTGCCGGGTTCGCATTCGAAAGTCACTTCTTCTACGTCATCCCACGGCACCAAGAATTTCATCCCGTCGGTCAACGCGACGAGTTGTTCACTTGAAAGAAAAGACGGCGTTCCACCGCCGAAATAGACGAAATTGGCTTTGCGGCCGCGAATCGCTGGCAGCTTGGCGTAGGCGTTCAATTCCAATAATGCCGAATCAAGATAGCCCTGGATCTCGTCATTCTTCTTGTCGGTGTAGACGCGAAAATAACAGAAGTGGCAGCGTTTGCGGCAAAACGGAATGTGCAGATAGACGCCAAGGTCACTGCCTGGACGTGGTGGCCGATTCAACGACGCGACCGCGTTCGGCAACTGCTCTGACGCCCAAAAAGAAAACGGCGGGTAGTTGCTGACAAAATAATTGCCGACCGTGGTGGAGGTATCTGACGGCTTATCGCTTAGGTCGGTCGTCATGAAAATGCTCCTCAGTTTACCGGCGCAAACTTATACAAATGACCATCATCACCACCGACGAAAATGTGCCCGTCGGCGAACGCCGGAGCGCCGGACAACTTATCGCCCAGTTCGTAACTCCACCGTTCCTTACCATCAGCAAGATCGAGCAGGTACAGACGTCCGTCGTCTGAACCAATCATGACGCGATTGCCGCTGATCAACGGTGAGCCATCGACGTTACCGCGCGCAGAAAATACCCAGCGCGCTTTTCCGGTGACGCGATCTACACCATGCACGCGACGATCGCGGCCACCAAGGACGACCATGTCAGCGCTTACCGCAGGCGAAGAAAAGAACGGAAAATTCCGGTCTTTATACGTCCACACGGCGGTTCCCGTCGTCAGATCGGTGCAGGTCACCTCATTCCCATAATCACCCACGTAAGCACGCCCGTCTGCCACCGCTACGGATGCGGCGATGTAGGCTGACACAGGAATTTCATGCAACTTGGTGCCATCAGCGAGATTGATGATGTGCAATTTCGCGTCGCACCCACCAGCGACCGCAACCTGCTTATCGCCGACCATAGCGATTGCTGGCGTGCCGTTGACGTAGCTGCCGGTCTCGTAGCTCCATACCTCAACGCCGTCAGCAGCATTGAAGCAATGGACCTTACTGTCGTAACTGCCGACGATAATTTTCTTAATGCCGTTGTGCAAAAACCAATTGGCCGCACCCACAATCTTGTCGCCCGCTTTGGTTTCCCAGCGAATTTTTCCCTCGCTGAGGGTAAGACTCACCAAACGACCTTCGGTGCTACCGATGATGATCGCACCATCGAGAATCAACGGCGCGGCGTCAATCTGCGCAGCAAGATCCGTTGTCCACTTGGCCTTGCCGGTGATGACATCAACCGCGTGAATTTTTCCATCACCGGAACCGACGACAGCCAATCCATCACTGACCACGGCAGAGGTACACGCGCCACCCGTCGCGTAGGTCCATGCCAAGGCGTAGCGCTCAGCAAGTGGAGTCGCGATAACGCCAGTTTGTGCGGCATTTTCGCGAAACATCGGCCAGTCTTTGTCGGCTGCACGCAAGTCGGAGAAAAATACGAGCGACAGCAACCCCGTGATCATCAAAAGTGTGAATGTCAGAAGATGTCTGGAAAGAAAGAATTGAACAGGAGTGCGCAGAGACGCAGAGAAGAAGACTCGAAAGAGATAGAAAAGTATGGTCTTTCTCTTTTCGCCTCCCACCCAATGAGCCCTCTGCGCCTCTGCGCTCTCCTGTTTTATCTGCCTTTTCGGATTGAGCCTCAAAGATGCCTTACTCATCCGCCACCTACCAATGCGGCACGATACAACTCGCGAAATTCAGGCGCTTTTACTACTCGTGGATTGAACGTTCCGGTCCACTGCGTTGCCGCGTTCTCTGCAAGAGCATCGATGGCGGCAGCGGTGACGCCGCTGGCCGTGAGATTATTTGGCAGGCCAGTGATGCCGAGCAGTTCATTCAAGCGCTGTACCAACGCCTCAACCGCCGCGTTTACATTCCCCGGAGCGGAAAGTCCGGCATGCACGGCTAATTCTTCATACAACTTCGCCGCTGCAGGATCGTGCGCATTATAGCGCACCACGATCGGCAACATGGTTGCCACCGCTTGACCGTGCACGATACCGAATTGCGCGGTGAGTGGATTCGCGCACGCATGCGCTGCGCCGAGCATGCTGTTTTCAATCGCCAATCCGGCATACGTCGCGCCAAGTTGCATCGCGCCGCGCGCGGCGAGATGGTCCGGTTGCGCTAACACGACTGAAAAATTTGCGTTCAAAAGGGAAAACGCCTCACGAGCAAAAAGATGCGACCTCGCATTGCGCTTGCTGGTCACCAGCGTTTCGAGCGCATGACCAAGCGCATCCAAACCCGTGCAAGCCGTGACGTGGCGCGGCTGCGTCACCGTCAGCGTCGGATCGAGCAAGGCCACGCGCGCGACTACTTTGCTATCGCCGCAGGCCATTTTCTGATGCGTTTCCACGTCGGCGATCAGCGCGTAACTTTGACATTCACTGCCGGTGCCGGCGGTGGTCGGAATGGCGATGAATGGCAAAAATGGTTTGGTCGCCGCTTTCGTATGCCAATAATCACGCATTTTCCCGCCGTTCGTCAGCAGAAAATTACAGCCCTTGGCGGTATCCATCGCGCTGCCACCACCAAGGCCAACGATCAGATTCACGTTTGCTGTTTTGGCGACCGCTAAGCAGGCATCGACATCGACGGTGGAGGGATTTTCACGCACCCGGTCATAGAGAGAAACCTGGATACCAACCGCCTCCAGCGCTTGCTGCACGCGTGCGGCATGACCTGCGGCGACGATCCCCTGATCGGTTACCAGGAGCACGCGAGTGCCGCCGATGTCGCGCGCCACTTCGCCAAGCTGCGTCAGGCAACCAACGCCCGCGATGATTCGCGGACGCACAACGGAATCGCTCAGTGCGCTTTCTCCTGCAGCGTTTTCGTCCGACGCTTTCATCTCAACCTGCCGTCTGCACCGCGCGACGACGATACAAGAATTCAAAAAGATTCCCTTCGTGCGGTTGATCCCAGTGCACGTGTGAGGTCGCCATCGCACCCAGGTTGAGGCGATGAATCAGCGGCGAACCGAGCAAACGACGACGCCACGCGGGATCATCACTGATGGCACTGACCACCAGCGATGGGCCGATTTTACTGAGCATCTGATCTTGCGGCACTTCCACGACAGCACAGTACGGGAAAAGGAACTCGCGGTTGGCGAGTGGATGATCAAAGCTCTGACAGTGAATGACCGTCGGCTGTAAGAACGTGCGGCCTTGATGTTCGACTAAACGTGGACCCGAGCGGAAACGGGCGCTGACATCTTCCGCGCCCGGCTCTTTTAAGGCCTTATCAATGGTGTCGTTAATGCTCTGCGCCATGGCTGGATTTGAAAAACCGGCGAGTCCGGCCTTCGCATCGTCAGCGTCACGCGGGACGATGGTGGCGAGGCGTTCGGCTAATGCGGCAGCAATTTCTTGTCCATGTGAATGCACCACGATGGCAGAGGCATTCACGCACGAACGCCCGCCATTTGCGGCGACCGAGGCGACCAACACGTCGATTAATTTTTCCCAATGAGCGGATTTGTCGGCGCCGATAATCACCTTGCTGTACCCCGGCCCATGCAGTTCTACCCGCGAATCACCGGCGTATCGCTTGGTAATCGACGCATCGCCAAACAATTGCGAGCGACCCGCTATGGCCAGCAAAGCATGAGCGCCTTCGTGACTGGTCGGATAAAACGACAACGCCGAGCGCGGACATCCAGCGGCATAAAGCGCCTGAATAATCCGATACGGTGTCCACGGATCGTCGCGCCCAGGCTTGAGCACCACGGGAACTTTCAACGCAATCGACGGAATCCACAGTGAGTTCACCCCAGGCGAATTCGACGGCAGAACCACTCCTAACGAATCAGTCGTACGATAAAAACTGACGGGCACGCCTTGCTGTTTGCCCATGCCAGAATCAATCACCGTCGGGTCAAGACCACGCGTCAAACCTTTCAAGATGGTCGCCATATCGCTGAGCACGAGCGCGATCTTGCCCATGTTGTTGCGCACCAACACGTGCGGCAAGCCACACGAAGCCGACACCTGACGAACATACTCTGGCGCCGTTTGCTCGCGGTTGTCATCGCCGACCGGCAAGGTGCCCTGAAGAAATAACTCGCCGGCTTTTTTACAGATCGCCAATAACTGCGGCGTCGGTATTGCCTCCAGCTCAGCGGTTGCGCGACTGATCGCCAGCAAATCACGGCGAATCAAACCGCTGTTCACCTGACTGACGATAGCGCCCGTGGTCGTCAGCGTATCAACGCTGCGATAGGGAACGCCCTGACGAATCGCTGGGATGTGGATGGGCGTGCTCATAGCGATTTCCTTGACGACGACCGGAGCTGCGAGCTGCGAGCTGCGAGCTGCGAGTTGAAAGGCAGGACTTCAGGGAGCTGCAAGCTACGAGCTGCGAGCTGCGAGTTGGGATGCAAAACCACGAACGCGGAATTTCTTAACTTGTAGCTCGTAGCTCGTAGCTCGTAGCTCACTCTAATACACCCCTTCAATAATCTTGCCCGACGACGCACCGAATGGGCGCACGTCGGCGACGCCATCCCATGGCCAGCGTACGATCGGTTCACGGCGCCACGCTTCGTCGCGTTCTAACAAGCGCGGCATAAAGAATTCTTTGGTCAACGTGGTTAACTCGACGCGACCCCAGGCGCCGTAGGCCACATCTTTAGTCGCATCATCTGGGCTGACCACACGCAGCACCGCGCGCGGCTGTGGTGCGTGGTAGGTAACGCTCCAATTGTCGCTCGCCGTAACCGGACGACTGCAGGCCAAGCCCATCAGGGTATTGCCATACGTCGGCACAAACTGCGCTTTTCCTTCGAGCACTTCTTCCGCGAGGAAGCGTACGACTTGTGGCGTCATCGACGTTCCACCGCAGAACACGCCTTTGATACCAAGGCCTGGGAGCGACGTGCGCTCCGACATGGCTTCGAGAATCTTTGGCGTAGTGAACAACGAATGAATATTTTTTCGGTTGCGCAAAATGACGATCGCCTGATCGACGACGTGTTCTTTATACGCTTCGGCCTGGGCGTATTCGCCTTTGCCAATTAAACGTTTCACCCAGCGTGGATCGAGATCGATGTGATACGCGCTGCCGCCACGCACGTTTGCCAAATGCTCAATCGCCAAGCGCAGACGACGCGGACCGGTCGGACCAGCCATCAACCAGTGCGCATTTTTAGGAAAGAACGTGTCGTCAAGCGTGGTCGAAAATTCACTGTAATCGATCAGGTGATCCTCCCACGACACCCGTTGCTTAGGCATGCCGGTGGTGCCGCCGGTTTCAAAAATCAGATACGGCTTTTTGGCGTACGCCTTGGGCACCCAACGCTCCGGTTGCTCATCACGCAACCAATCGTCGGTGAAATTGGGGAAACGCAGCAAGTCGGCAAATCCCTTAACGTCCTTCGCCGGATTCCAGCCCGCTTTCTTTGCCCATTCCAACCAGAACGGCGATCCCGTCGCTGGCGTAAAATGCCATTTGACGATCTCACGCACATGCGCGTCGAGGTTGTTTTTTGCAGCCGCAATGGCAGCAGGTTTGGCCAGGGCTTCTGGGCTTTTGGCGGACACGGATTGGGCAACGTTCATAGGTGAATAACTCCGACTAAAAATGAGGGGTACATCATTGATGGACTGTCTGGAAAGACAGAGTTAACAGGAGGGCGCAGAGGCGCAGAGTAAACTTGATATTGGAAGTGGAGAGACAAAGAAGCTGGCCATCCATCGCATGTGATCATCATTCTTCTCTGCGCCTCTGCGCACTCCTGTTTAATTCTGTATTTCCAGGCCATTTCTCATGACCAATCGGCGCTAGAGGAGGTACGTCCGACGGCTTGGTTCCTGGCGAGAAATACTTTGCAATGATTTCTGCCTTCGGTGGACGACTCAGCAACGAGCCAACCACCATCAAACCGGCACAGATCAAGGTCATGGGCACGACCGGCAAGAATCCGTAGACCGTAACGCCGCCTTTTCCACGCAAGAACATCTCGCCCAGCGCGGGGAAAATCTGCGCTGTGGTTCCTGGTTTCAGTGTCGCCGCCAGCGCCTCGGTTTCTCTATGCATCCAAGCAAATCCGATCATCGCCAGCGCCACCCACATCACCGCCAGCCATCCTCCGACGGCGGTCGAACGCTTCCAAAACAAGGCCGCGAGCATGATCGGTGAGAGAGCTGCAAAACCAGAAAAGGCAAAACGAATGGCGAGTTCGAATATGCCCTCGTCCTTATGCAGTGACCAAGCCACTAACCAACTGATCACCGCAATGACGATCACAAAAATGCGGCCGGTCCAGACTTGGCGGCGATCATCGAGGGTGACCTCGGCGGCGATGCCTTTGGCTGCACCTCGACGAACAAAGTAATGGGCATAAATGTCCTGCGTAAACATGGTCGTCAGCGCCATGATCTGGCTGTCGGTCGCCATCACGCAGGCCATGATGCCGGCGCCAAGAATGCCAGCGACCCACACCTCAGTGAAATTTGCCAACAACATCGGGATGACACCATTGGTTTCGCCGGGCTTTAGATCTGGGAAGATTTGCGCTGACACCACGCCCAAATACACGCACGGCACCCAGATGGCGGCAATGCAGAGCGGATAGAAAATAACCGTCTTCTTGAAGTGCGTCACCTTCTCTGCGGTCATGCACATGATGGCGATATGCGGAAACATGATCGCCGACAGAGGAATGAACATGTAGCTGAAAAATTCCGTGGGCGGAATCTTCTCTCGCGACAGCAGCGGCGCGAGTTTTTCACTGGCCGCAATTTTTTCCATGATGCCAGCAAAGCCACCGATTTTATTGGAGACCAAATACACCGCGATGGCGCCGAACACCAAAAACAGCAGGGTTTGAAAGGTATTCACCCAGGCCGTTCCTCGCATGCCGCCGAAAAATACATAGCCCATCACCACCAAGGCAACCAGCGCGGAGCCGAATTCGTAACTGACGAAGTGCTCGACTCGCCGCACCACGGAATCGTCGGCCTGCACGGTATCGACGGTATAAGCGGACAAGGTCTCCATCACCTCGCCACCACCCATGACCCCAATAATGATGTACGGCACCAACATGATCGCCGTCAGCAAGAAGATCAGCGTCCCCAGCATGTTATCCTGCCAGCGGTCGCGAAAGTACTGCACCTGAGTCATGTGTCCGAACTTTTTTCCCAAGCCCCACAACCGCGTACCAATGAAGAAGAGCGTCAACGGAATGATAATCGCCGACGACGAGGCCATCAGCCCCAGCACGCCAATACCGCGCGAATAGGACATCCCTGAACTACCAAGAATGGCGAAGGCCGTCATGTTGGTGCCGAACAACGAGAGCAAAAATACCCATTGGCCAAGCGAACGACTCGCAACGAAAAAGTCCTCGCCCGAACCGGTCGAACGCCGGAAGGCGAAGACGCCGATGTAGAGCACGATCGCCAGATAAATAAAGACCACAATGGAAGGAATCACGAGCGCGTTCCTTTCGTCGTTCCCTGCATCGTTCCCTGCGTAGCGACTTGCTCATCATCATGGCCATCAATCGCATCCAGCTCTTTCGGCCAAGCGACTTTCACCAACATCCACATGGTGAGGGCAGCCACCACCGCATACCCCGCGTGGTAGACCAAGCCAATCGGAAGAAAGCCCAAAACCAGCGTCTTATTAGTCCACAACCAGAAATCCTGGTGCAGAACCAGCAAGATGACGACCCATAGTGCCGCAAGCCATTTCATACCATTCGCCCATCACGGTTTCCCACCGACATCGAACATCGGACATCGGACATCGAACATTGGCTCATTTTCCCACCTGCACCGCATACAAATGCGTTTGACATCCCACATAAAGCACGCCGTTCGCATACACCGGCGTGGCATAGATCGGCGAACTCAGCGTCACTTGATTGATGATCTTCTTTTCTTTACCGGCGGCAAAGATCGTAAAGATTCCGGCTTCATCACCGACGTATACTTTGCCATCAGCGGCAAAGGCAGAACTCCACACGTGCGCTTTAAAATCGTGACTCCAAAGTTCTTTGCCGGTCTCGGCATCGAGAGCAAAGAAGAAACCAGAGAAGTCTCCGACATAAACGCTGCCGTCATAAATGGCGACGGTTGAAATACTGCGTGCGATTTTGTCAAAACTCCAAATCTTTGCGGTCTTCGTCACGTCGCCCGTTTTGGTCGCATCGATACAATGCAGAATACCAACGCCTTCGCCGTGTTCCGGATCCTGACCGACCGCCACGTACACACGGTCCTTATACAGCACAGGAGTCGCAATGATTTCGCTGTAGGCATCTGCGCCAGGATATTTGAGCCTCTTCCCATTTTTTACTTTGCGGTCTTCAGGATTGCAGTCGTACCACCACACTTTTTTGAGCCAGGCGGTATCGGCTTCCGCTTTGGGAGCTGGATCAAAGGCGTAACAAACGCCGTCAGCGCCGCCGAAAAACAGCAATGATTTACCACCCACGGTTGCCAATGACGGCGACGACCAACCACCATGAAAAATTTTAGGCCCGATCGCGGCATCGTCTTCGGCCATGAATTTTCCGGTCTTCTTATCCAGCGCGATTAAGCTGGGGCTGTTTGGCGAAGGGATATTCACATGCGTCCAATCCTGGCCGTTCGAGGTCGCCACATACACCAAGTCATCCTTGACGAGGACCGAACAATTCGCCGCATTATGCGGGAATACGCCGAGTTCTTCCATCATGTCATAGCGCCAAACGATGTCGGCGTCCAACGCACCAACCGCCACCGCTGGCTTATTCGCTCCAGCCAAATGCTTGCCTTCGTCCTGATATCCCTGATTGCCATCGGCCATGCCATGCACGTCCAAACACAAAACTTCACAACGATTGGTAACGATATAAACGAAATCGCCTTCGACGGTCGGCGATGCGGTGATGCCAAGATATTCCCAATCGTTCACCTTGCCACTTTCCAATTTGGGCACGACCAACTGCCAGAGCAATTTTCCGCTGGCTTCATCCAAGCACATCAGCACGCCGCGATCACCGACGTGCTGCGGATCGCGCGGCGATTCGTTATTGGTCCCGACATAAACACGGCCACCGGCAATCACGGGATTGCCGTAGGTTTGTGAGCCAAGCTTGGCCACCCATTTGATGTTCTTCGTGGTTGCGAGATCAACCTCTTCTGTCCCGGCCTTAAACTTTCCTGGATCAAATGTAGTTGGCAGACCCGTCACCGTGGTGTTGACCATGTTGCGCTGATTCGTTCCGCCCCATTGCGGCCAGTCACCCTCCGCAGCGGCAGCGGTGCCAGCGGCAAGCACGCAGGTCATTGCCGCCGCTGCGAGCTGCGAGCCGGACTGGATAAGCTGCGAGCTGCGAGCTGCGAGCTGCGAGTTGAACTGGATAAGCGGCGAGCTGCGAGCTGCGAGCTGCGAGTTGAACAACCGACGAATCGTGGCGATCAGGTTCATTGAGGCGATCTCCGTAATCAGGTGATGAACTCGTAGCTCGTAGCTTGAAGCTCGTAGCTATTTGACGTAGCTCGAAGCTCGTAGCTATTTGCCGTTCGGCGTCACAACGATATTGTCGACATAAACCCGCATATCCGTTGGCGAGAACCCGAATACGCCGGGCGCGCCGTTGTGATGTGCGATCTGATGCGGAACCTCAATCGTCCATTTTCCAGGCTCAATATCGCCTTTTTTCCAAGCTTTTGCGCGCACCACGCCACTGCCATCAGCGGCGACATCGACGCGCGTTTTTAGGTGATACCATTCTTTGGGTTTCCACGCGAACGGCACCGCCACGCGGATGCGCTCTAAGTTGGAGTTCACTTCTAGCTCCTGCGCGTTGCCCTTCAAAATCACGGCATAGCGTTGGTTGATCAGGCCCACTTCACTCATTTTGCGTTTGTTGCCATCACTTTGGACGTCCGCCTCTATCGTGTAGTCTTTCATGTCGGGCGTGCCAATAAAGGTTATCGCGCGCTGAAAGAGTTTATTGTCGGTGGTCTTGGTCAGCACTTTGTTTTTCACCCCATCAGCGCCGTCCAGTTCGCGCACTTCCCATTTGAAGCGCGCGCCAATCCACGGCAGCGGTGGGTATGCAAATTTGACGCCGGTGTCGATCTCGTGATCAACGGTAAGCTTGTCTGCATCGAAGTCCGCCGTGATCGGCAGATTGGGCAACACACGACCGCGCAAATAACCCTTCGACATACCAATGGTTATTTCAAACATACCGGCAGATGGCTTAGGAGCAGGCAGCGCCGTCATGGTTGATGGTTCTAAGAATTCAGCACCAAGCAGGGCCTTCACTTTGGCCGTCGCTGGAATGAAGGTTGACCACGACGGCACACCTTCTGGCAGCGGCACGGGTAAGCTGGCTTCGTTGAGTGCCGTCAAGCCAATGGTCACTTTTTCACTTGGACGAAGCAGCACTTCGCCCGGCACCGGCATCAGCTTCGCCGCTGGTCCGCTGCCCTGCGCTGGCTTGACGTACGCATCTGGTATCCCTGGTTTCACCGTGCCAAAGCAAAAAAGATTCTTCGTGGTAAATAAATACACTCGACCGTTAGCAACCGCTGGAGCGCCATTGCATTCGCCACCAACATCGACTTTGCATAGCACTTCCGCTTTGGCGTCCGTTGGACGAATGATCGCAAAAATATGATCCTTAATCGGCACATACAATTTGCCGTCAGCGTACAATGGCGACGCATGCAGTTGTTCGATGCCAAGTTTTTCTTTCCACAACGTCTTCCCATTCGTGGCATCTACTGCAGCGATTTCACCAGTTTCGGTGGTCAAATAGATGCGATCGCCAACCAACACCGGCGAACTGGAATAACAGGTGGCATCGCCGTTACGCCAGACCTCTGCGGTTTTACCGAGCAACGGCGCACCTTCTTTTGATGGCTCAAGGGTTTTGTGACGAATCAGTGTCACCAAACGGCCACTGTCAGAGCTATCGAGATTTTCTTTGCCGTGCACCGCAATCAGTTTGTCGCCACCGTAAAGCAGCACCGACGCGTTCACGCCCGATACCGACAAGGGAAAGCGCCAGATCGGATCGCCCGTATTGGCGTCAACGCACACCACATTGCCGCATCCAGTGCCACAATAAAATACTTCCCGCGCACCGACGGTAGAAAATACCGGCAATGAAAATGAATTGTCTTTTGGGCGAACTCCAGGAGCCGACACCCACATCGGCGCACCGCTCTTTTTGTTGAAAGCGTAGAAACGATCCTGCGCCGGACCGTGTGCGCCCCAGTTTGCCGTCATGCAATGAATGATCACTAAATTGCGGTGAATGACCGGCGATCCGTTGCGTCCATTAGGGAACGTCATGCGCCCGATTTCTTCCATCAACGAATGACTCCATAACGATTTGCCATCAGCATCGACTGCCACTAGCAAGCCAGCCGACGTAGTAACGTAGACGTTGCCGGTTTCCGCATCGATGGTCGGTGAGGCAATCGCGTAGCGACTGTAAATAACGTCGCTCAAAAAATCATTATAGCGGTGCTCCCAAATACTTTTTCCCGTGGCGGCGTCCAGGCACGTCAGCACCTCTTGCAAATCAGCGCCTTCGCCGCGATAGCCGAACGCGTAAACACGCTCGCCACGAATCACCGGCGTGCCGCGACCAGCCAATTCAATCGACCACAATTGATTTTTGCCACCCGGTTCCCAGGTATCCGGCAATCCCGTTTCATCGCTGACCCCGTTTTGATGCGGCCCGCGCCATTCCAGCCAATCCGCAGCCGCGAGCGGCAACGCTGCCACCCACAACGTCAGCAGAGCATGGCGCAACTTGGGAGCGTGCCTGCCGGTAAATGAGCAGATGAAAGAGCGAATGGCCATGGAACCGATCTCCGCAGCAACGTGGCAGAACTCTTGACCGCACAAAAAAAGCGCTGCCAGAGTGATATCATACCTACACGTACTAATTTGTTTACAACCATTTCTTCGCTTCATCATCTGCCGACGTCATCACACCATGAACACCTCTGAACCCACCAACGACGCCAAACCGAACCGCCCACGACTGGCGCCGCTTCTGCGTCGTGCGTGGTATGGGCTCAATCAGACCTTTCGTCGACGCATTGCTGAGTCAGGAATCACTCCCGATCAATTCACCATTCTTCGGTGGCTCAGCGAACATCCGGACGGCCTCACCCAACGCGCGTTGGCCGATCTGATGGCCAGCGACCCCAATACCGTCACCGCGATCCTAACTCGCATGCAAAAAAGCGGCCTGATCGAGCGCCGCCCGCACACCGATGACGCCCGCTGCAACCTGATCGCACTGAAAAATAAAGGGCGCGCCTTGCACGCCGACTTGCAACCGCTGGCGAGCGAACTGCAACAACAACTATTAGCAGTCATCCCAACAACCAAGCAGGCCGAATTTCTGAAATATTTGGCCGAAATTTGCGCTGCGTTAGAAGATAATACGCCGCCAACAAAACGCAGGCCGTCAGGACATTCATCACCGTAAGCATTCACATCACACGAGATCATTGGCCATGAGCAGCCATATCTTTGAGGTCAAATCCCGGCTCGACTATGAGCTTGAACGGACAACAATGGACACACACTTTGTTTATCATCCCTGCCCCACGAAAAGCCCTGATTTATCCGCGATCCACTCCCGCCTGACGTGCTCTGCCAGCTGTCGCCTCGTGTCGGCCGCCCCAAGGGCCGTGCCACAGAATCGTCCACCTTCACCCATCACTGAACGCCAGCGATCCACGTCGATTGCCAGGTTCGAACACGCATTCATCAAGTGCCCGTGCCAGGCGCTCTTGGGCGCGCCGGCGATGGCGGCGATGGTCGAATCCAAAACCCGGAGGTAGTCAGGTCCGTTGAGCCAGGAGGTCTGCTCGTCGCCCGTCACCGCGTGTACCGGGGCGACTGAGCGAGTGCTGACCATCCGTTTGGCCAGAGCCTTCTCACCTGGTTCCCAAGCACCATCGTCAGCCTGTTCGCTCAACAACAGCCTGCCGCGTCCTCCAGTGTAAGAACTCTTGGCAATGGTTTTTGCCGTACGTGCGCGAATCGGGTTCAGGTCGACGTACACCATGCAGGCAATTACGGCAGCTTCATCGAGCAGCGCCACATGGTGGAATCGGCTTTCCCAGAAATGGCCCCGACACTCGTCTTCGGCATTGGCTCGACGCGAGATCGCCTGCTTCACCACGCGCATGAACCAACTCAACGATGTCAGGCGTTCACGCTGCTGCTTCAACCAGACTTTGTGTGCCGCGTGTCCCTCAATCAGCGCGGTTGTCATCGGCAAAGCTTCATTCTGCCAGCCCGAACGCGCCGGAAAAACACTCAGCGCATGACGCGAGACTTCGATCGCTGACCAGTCGTCTACTCGCTCCGGGCGCAAGCGTACCATCAGATGCACGTGATTGCTCATG
>JAYVSL010000112.1:0-46279 GCA_043775355.1 Planctomycetota bacterium | reverse complement strand
GGTGTCGTGGCGACGAGCGTAGTCTTTTTTTCGCTATTGGTTTTGGCAGCAGTGGCCGTGCTGGCCGTGCTGGCCGTGCCCGGTTTTTTAGTGGTCGTTGACGAGGCAACGGTAGTTGCTCCTGCATGCTTTTTTACCTGGCTTGCCTGAGGTGCAGCAGCTGATCCGGCTGGTTTTTTCAAGATCTCCAATTGTTCATTTAAGGTAATCAATTTGCGTTCACAAATCCCCAAGAGCTCAATCACTGGCTTGCTGCCGCGCGTCACGACGCCCTTGCTTTTCAGTCGTTCGCAGACCCGAATTTCAACTTGGGTGTCAGCAATTTCGCGAATGATTCGTTTGACTTCGTCCATGTGAAACTCCTGAGAGGTGCCGGAGGCTATCGGATGGGATCGCTGTAGCCAGGAGCCGATTGAAAATCTAGCGGGTCGGTTGGGGAATAATCTCGGTCGCTGACAAGCTGTCTGGAAACTGAAGAATGACATGGAGAACCGGAGAATCTAAAAGCCAATAACCAGCGTGGATTATATGTTTTTGAATCCGTTCATTCTCCGGTCCTTCGGTCCTCCATGTCAGACTTCGCTTTTTCCAGTGAGCTTCTTAGAGCGACGAAGTCAGCGAAATATTTCGTTCGCTGCTGAGCAAAAGGTCGGCTGGCAGCGTCGGTAATAGCTTCAGACGTTGATAGATCGGCGTGAAATCAGGTGCCGTGACATCAAACAATTGCTGAAAATCATTGATCACGAAATAGGTTTCTTGATAGGTGTCGATTTTATACAAGGTGCGCATGACGCGTTCAATATTGAGCGGAATGCGGTGCGGCTTTGTGCTGGTCAGGCAATGAACGATCTCTCCGCCAGACGATAAAATGCCCGCACCATACGCACGCAAGCCTTCTGCACTGTGCACCAGGCCGAATTCGATGGTGTACCAATATAACCGCGACAACTCATCCAGACCATGTAATCGTAACGCTTTCAGTCCGCCTTTGCCGTAGGCTTGCAAGTGATCGGCGAAAATGGGATGAAATAACAAGGGGACGTGACCAAAGAAATCATGGAACACATCTGGCTCAACGATGTAATCAAATTCTTCCGGCTTACGCAGCCAGACGGTGACGGGGAAACGACGGTTCGCGAGGTGTTCGAAAAACGTGGCGTCAGGAATGAGTCCTGGCACCGCTACCAAGGTCCATTGGGTTGCCTGAAAAAGATTTTCTGAGATTCGCTCAAATGATGGAATGCCCTTGGCGATATTGAGCGCGGATAAGCTGTCGATGAATTCTTGGCAAGCACGCCCAGGCAGTAGCTGCGCTTGGCGATCATAGAGTCTGCGCCACAACGCATGATCGGCCTCGCTGTAGGCGCCCCAATTTTGTTGGATGACGTACTGGCTATCGGCAGACGAATAGTCCCCGCGCAATATTGCGTGGTTCGATTTTGCGTCGAGAGAGGCTAAAAAGTCAGGGTTTTCGATGTGGGCGTCCGATTTTCTTGGTGGTTTTCTGATGGTCGTAGCGTTCTTGTCGACGATGGCGCCATGCGCTTACTTACCCGCGTAATCTTTCCAGTCGCGCCATAGCCAACGCAAGCTATCCGGTAAGATAGCGCCGCCATGATTGCCGTTGTGGGCGCCATCGCCGAAGACGAACTGACAATCGTATTTCTTAAATTTCAGAGAGTTATCCATCTGCTGATTGGCGAGCGGCCAATTGCCGAATTCGTTGTCGAGGTCGTTGCGTCCATCTTGCAGGAATACGCGAATGGGTTTGTTGACGCTTTTGCGAATCAACGCTGGATACGCATAGCCACCGCGAATATTCGTGAAGCTGCCGACATGACTGAGCACTTTACTGAATAGCTCTGGTTTTTCCCAGGCGACGGTAAAAGCGCAAATGCCGCCAGAGCTAATGCCGCCGATGGCGCGATTGCGTGCATCGCTGGTGAGCTTCACGGTCTTGCCAACCTCAGGCAGAATTTCTTCGCTCAAGAACCGTGCGTACTGGTCGCTGAGCGTGTCGTATTCAAAACTGCGATTATTCGGATTGCCGCCCCAGCCTGGTTTTTCCGGCAGTTTGTCGGCGGTGTGGCCTGGATTGAGAAAAATGCCAACCGTTATGGGCATCTCGCCTTTGTGGATAAGGTTGTCGAACACCGTTGCGACGAGGTGTTCGCCTTGGTCGGCAACGTAGGCGTGACCATCTTGAAATACCATCACTGCGGCAGGCTTTTTACCGTCATATTGGGCGGGGACGTAAACCCAATATTGGCGAATCGTCCCTGGAAAAACCGTGCTTTTCCACACGCCTTCGCGAACTTTTCCTTGTGGCACACCCGCGATGCGCTTGGAGTCAGCGCCAAGCTCATATCTCTTTTCTTCGGCGTATCCCAAAGTCGTGATGAGCGCGATGCAGACACTGATAAAGAGGCGAATCATAGATGTTTCTCGTTCGGTGGGATGATCGGCTTGGCGGTGAGCACGGGAGGATGGGCCCACGATTTGGTATGTGTTTCTTCGCCGTCGGTGTCTTGTCGTTGCGATAAACCTGCGTCATGCCGTAACAGGCGGCGGGTTTCTAAGCCAAGGCGACGACCGATTTGTTGTTCTTCATCCACTACCATAGATGCGCCAGCGGCGATGATTTCTCCCGCATAACGGTGATAACGTGCGCGGGCGATGATCGGAACGCCTGGGGCCAAGGCGCGCACTTGATGGATCACGGCAATGACGGTTTCGTGATCGGGTAAGGCCACAACCACCGCTTGTGCTTTGCTAACGGCGAGATGTTCAAGCAGTTCGCGATTGCGCGCATCACCGACGATAGCCGTGAATCCACGGTCGCGCGCCACTTGCACATTGGCAATTTGGAAATCGATAATGGTCAGGTGGACATGATGACGAAGCAGCGGTTCGACTAGTTGCTGACCAGCGACGCCGTAGCCGATCACAATAACCCCTGGTCCATCGTGGGCTGAACCCTGAGCAATTTCGTTGGGAGCTTTGCTGCGATCTCCATCTTTGGTAACAAAGAGCCGCCCCAAAGTTGGTGCTAAGCGCACCAGATACGGTGTCATCAACAGCGACACGATGGAAACCGACACCGAAAGATCAAACAACCAGCGATCCTGCACCGTGCCGGAATGGAGAAATACTTGTTGCGCAACAATAAAGGAAAACTCACCAATTTGCGCCAAGCACACCGCCGTGGTCACGGCTTCCGGCCACGGATGGCGGAAGGAACGGATAATCGCCGTGACCAGTACGATCTTACCACCAACCACCGCGACGCCGGCAATCAGCACGGCCAGCCAGTTGTTAGCGATCCACGTCGGATCGCCCAGCATGCCGATGGAGACAAAGAACAGCGTGACGAAAACCGTGCGCAGGGGACCGATGTCGGCGCGCGTTTGCATCGCATAGGGCGATTCGGCCATCACCATTCCGGCGACGAATGCGCCTAAAGCAGGGGAAATACCAAGCGTATGTGCGACCCACGCCGAGCCCAAAGACAACAACGCCGCAAGCAAGATGAGTAATTCGCGGTTACCGAGCAGCGCAGAAGTGCTGAGCACGCGCGGCAGAATGAAATTGGCAATCGCCCAGAAACCAGCAGTCATGCCGATGAAAAGTCCGATGGATCGAGTCATGCCCAGCAACAGGTCAGGAATGCTGACCGCACCACGATCGAGCATGCTGATCACCAGGACGAGTGGAATGACAGCGACGTCTTGCAGCAGCAGAATCCCAAGTGCATTACGTCCGTGAACGCTGTCGATTTGGCCGCGATCAGCCAATACGCGCAACACGCAGGCGGTGGAACTGAAGGCGATGATCGCACCGACGCCGATGGCGGCCTGTGCGCGCAGACCAAACATCGATGCGACCACTGCGGCAATGGTCACCGTGACGCTGACCTGAATAGTTCCGCCAAGAAGTCCAACACGTCCTAAGCGCCATAAGCGTTTGAGCGAGAATTCGAGTCCGATAGCGAACAGCAGCAAGGCGACGCCCAGTTCAGCGAGGTTGGCGACCGCGCCTTCTTGCCCGTGAGCGATTCCCATGGCATTCGGCCCAAGGACTAATCCTGCTAATAAATATCCCAACACCGCGCTTTGGCCAAGTCGTTCGAATACCACGCCGGCAACGAAGGCTGCGGCGAGTAAAACTAAGACGCCGCTCAAAATGGTCCAAAAATCCATGCTGAGTTACCGTCGATCCCACCAGGTTAAAATCGCCACGCCAATGCACAGACACGGAATAACAGCGACCAGAAATGCAGAGAGCCACAGCAGCACGCTATCGCTGGCTTCGACGCGAAAGGCAGTGGATTCTGCTTCAGGGATGGAAGTGGCGCGCTCGCGACGCAACAACCAGCGTGCCGAATCCACCAGCAGATCGGCGTTGGCAAATTGACTCTGTACCAGCATGCCATCGGCGGCGGCTTGGCGGCTACCCCAGACGATCAGTCGTGAACCACGATCATCGCGCACGCTGTCGGCGGCTTGCACGGATTCGATTGCCCAGGCGAGCGGCAATGATTTTTGTTCGGCGAGGTTCTTCGGTGCATCCAAAGGATCTGCGCGGCCCTTGGTCCAGGCGTCGCTGGGAGCGGTTTGGATTAATGGTAAGGCGGTAAATGGCACGGTATTGAAAGTGGCGAAGGTAGCTTGCAGGCGTTTGGCAATTTCAGGCGCGAAACTTCCTGGCTGCAGCACTTGTATGGGCGAGGTCCAGGGACTAACGATGCTCTGCCCTGAACTGGATGTGCGCATGGTCACGGGATGATTCGGATTGAGTAAATTTCCTTCGAGTAAAAGTTTATGATTTGGAAAAGCGGCTTCTTGGCCAACGGCGTAATGACGAAGGCTGACGATGACTCGTGGAGTGAGCGAGGGGCCATCAGAACCGAGCGCTGTTGCGAAAGGACTGCTGCCATCAAGTGCTTGGCGTAAATCTTTTGGTAACGCAGCACCGCATAAAATGCCACGTTTTCGCAGTAATATACTCAAGTCCGTCGGCGCACGATCGTCGATGAGCATCAAGGCTGAACCGCCATCTGCTAAATGCGCGTTTACTGCTGCCAAATCATTTCCTAGTGGCGCTACCGCACCAGCGATCAGCAAGAGTGACGCTGGTTCAATGCGTCCGCCGCGTGCCGGTTCAATGGGGTTGACGACGAATCCTGCAAGCTCCAATGCGCGAATGAATTGATCGCCGCCATCTTCTTCGCCGCCGCCTGCTCGTAGTTCACCGTGACCTTGTAATAAGCTGATTTGTGGTGGATGTGGATCGGCTAACGTCACCAATGCTCCACCGATGTCTCGTTGCAGAACGCGCCGAGTGGCATTGTTGAGTGGAATACGAAACGCGCGATTGGCAGTGGGGCGGGTAACATAAATCGCCGGAACTACGGCTTCGTGGTAGCGGCGTTCGAAATCAGCTAAGGTTGGTTTATGCAGTAAGGGATCAATGTGGCGATAGGTGATCTTGGTGCCGCGTTCGGCCATCAAACGCAGACCATCGGCGATGGGTTGCGCGAGTTGATCAATTTCTTGCGGCCAAATGCTGACTAATTCGACAGGTTCGCTCTGAGCTTGCAGCAAAGTGACTAAGGCAGGCGATAACGAATAGCGGTGATTGGCACTCCAGTCGGTAAATAATTTACTACGATCACCAGCCGCAACGATGATCGCCAGCACCGCGAGCACCAACAGCGTGCGTCCGCCTAGTCGTCCAAGTCGAGCATGCCAGGGAATCGTCGTCGGGCTGGTCATGAAGGCACGCAGCGCATGGAAGAAGTAAAATGCTTATCCATGAATTCTCCGCGCCAAAATCGCGCTATGCGCCATGACCAAACAGCCGCTGGTCACCGCCAACAGATAGAGCACGTTGCCAAGGCGGATTTCTCCGCGCATGAAGGGTTCCAGTCGCGGACCAAGTCCGATGGTCTGACCAAGCGGAAAAATGAACGAGTCACGTTCAGGAATGCCAATTAAAATGAGCACGGCGATAGCGCCGAAAGTCAAGACGTAGGCGGCAATCGGACTATCGACCAATAAACTAATCCATACGCCAAGTGCCGCGAATAGCGCGCATTCGAGGATCAAGCCGACGTAACCAGCCAGCAGATGCGGTGCCTCCACCGCGCTAATGAAGTAGAGAATCAGCGGTTGCACCAAAGTTGCTGCGAGTAGCGCCAACAACACCACCAATGCCGCAAAAAATTTGCCCAGAATTAAATGATGCTCTCGAATCGGAACCGTCAGCAAAAGTTGCATGGTGCCCTGCGTGCGCTCTTGTGCGAAACTCGTCATGGTCAGCGCGGGTGCCAACAGCGCGAGAAACAGCACGCCTAGATCCAGTGATTGCACATACAGCGGTAAGTCTGAACCAGCGGTACCGTGGACGCTATCCAACGTGCGGGCAAAAAGTCCGTTGGTCAGCAGCGTCCAACACGCCAACACCAACCACGCCAGCGGCGTGGTGAAAGCGGCGATGATGTCGCGGCGAGCAATGGTCCACGTAGGCATGTTAATTCATCCGTGCAGCGGATGGAGTTTGGGAAAAGGCGGAGAGACCATTTTCATTCCCGTTCTCGCGTCCCAGCGGGACGCCGTGAAAATAGCCCGGCACTTCAGTGCCGGGAATAACGTTGGCGATAACCCGAGTCCCGTAGGGACGGCTGAAACGCCCGAGCTTGAGTCGATCATCTTTCTTCTCTGCGCCTCTGCGCTCTCCTGTTCAATCGTGTATTTCCAGACAGCTTCTGAGGGAAAAGCGACGGACGAACCAGGCGTTATTTTCATCACGGCTTTCCTGTCCCTTTCACCATCGTCTCGACCCATCGTCCAATCAAATCCATTTCCACATTCACCGGCATGCCGGTTCGCAGCCCTGAAAGCGTAGTGTGTTTCAACGTATGGGGCACCACCGCGATGGAGCAGCGCGCGCCTCGGCAATCCCAGGTAGTCAGACTGATGCCATCAATCGTGAGCGAACCTTTTTCGACCACGCGCACGGATCCGTCGTCGGGAAGCACGAAAGTAAAGCGTTCACAATCACCTTCTTTGTGGCGCTCCATCAATCGTCCGACGCCATCGACATGACCGCTGACCAAATGGCCACCAAGGCGTTGGCCGAAGGTGAGCGCGCGTTCAAGATTTACTTTTAGTCCACTGTGCCAACTCGTCAGCGTCGTTTTACTGCGCGTTTCACTGCTGGCGTCAAAGCGCGCCACGTCACCGTCCATGCGCGTGACCGTCAGACAAATGCCGTTGACCGCAATGCTGTCGCCCAATTTGGTGCCGTCGACCAACGGCCCAAGGGCAATGCTGAGCACGCTGCCAGTCGGCGCATGCTCGATGGCGGTGATCTGACCAAGGTGCTCAATGATGCCGGTGAACATGCCACTATGTGAGCCGATGCGGGAGCGCGAGGCAAGAGGAGGATGCCGCATGCGGTTCTTCGTGTGAAGCCGCTTAGAAAAAGCGAACTCGGACATGGAGAACCGGTGGCCCGAGTCCTGTGGTGCTCGATAATACTATTCTGTTTCCAGATGTTATGAGGGGTGTATTAACTACCTGGCGCAGAGCCGTCCGGCAATTTTGGTTGGGATGAGATACGTCAGCTCTTACGGTCCGTCGCGATGCCTACTCGTACCTTCGCTGCCATCTTACTCGACTTCGATGGCACCACCGTTGATTCGGAACCGAAACACTGCGCTGCCCATCAGCGCTTTTTAAAAACGCAGGGCATTGAGCTGACGGAGGCGGAAATTTATGGAAATGTGGGCAAGAGTGATCGCTTGTTCTATCTTGACCTCATGACGCGCTTTGGCGTCCACGGCGATGTGTTTGCTTGGATGGAGGGGAAAACGCAGGCGTTGTTGGATATCTATCGCAGCGAGGGTCTTGAGCTGCGCCCCGGTGTGAAAGCATTACTTGATCATGCTTTCGATCAGGGAGTGCCAGTGTGCCTGGTGACTTCGACGGAACGACGAGTGGCGAATCTCGGCTTACAAATCATTGGACTTGATCGCCGTATTCAAAATCGCGTGTGTTATGAAGACGTTGAACGGCGCAAACCCGCGCCTGATCCCTATCTGTTAGCTGCCACACGATTAGGTGTGCCGCCGCAACGCTGCTTAGCGTTGGAAGATAGCGTCAGCGGTATGACGTCAGCGGTCAGCGCTGGGACGTTTACCGTTGGACTTGTGGGTCTGGCCAAAGCGGTCGATCTGCATGTCGTTGGTGCGAATCGTTGTGTCGATAGTCTTGCTGAGCTAATTCCGTTACATCTGCAGCCCGGTGCGACGGGCACATTTCGACGCGTGGCGATGTGAGCATCAACGAAGCGGCGAAAAGTGAGGGCGACCCATGGTGGAAAGCTGCGTTCGGTGCGCATTACGAGAGTTTGTATGCGCATCGCGACGATGCCTCTGCGGTGGCAGAGGTTGCTGGTTTATTGCCACGCTTACGGCAAGTGCCGGGCCCGATTCTTGATGCGTGTTGTGGCAACGGTCGGCATCTTGCCGCGTTACGCGCAGCAGGTTTACCTGCCTTTGGCTTTGATCTGAGCGCGGACTTACTGCGTAGCGCAAATCATCGATCGCAGTGCCGAGAGCGCATGGTACGCTGCGATATGCGTACGCCTGCGGTTAGTGGCGGTTGGGGCGCGGTACTGGTACTGTTCACCGCTTTTGGTTATTTTGACGATAAAACCAATGCTACGTGTTTGGCGACGTTCGCTCAATTACTCGTGCCAGGGGGGCTTTTGGTTTTGGACCTACCGAATCCACAGGCGATCAAGCAGAAGCTGATTCCGCGTTCCGAACGCATGACGCCTGATGGTCATGTCGTCGAAGAACGAACGATTGGTCAGGGACGGGTGGAAAAGACCGTGACTTTGTCGCGGGATGGACGCGTCATTCAATCGTATCGTGAAAGCGTCCGCTTGTATGAACGCAGTGAAATCGCGGTATCAGCTCATCGAGCAGAGTTGCAGGTGGTCGAGGTGTGGCCGAGTCTTCGCGGCCCAGACAGCGATGAGCAACGCTGCGTTTATTGGTTGAAAAGAAGCTAAAAATCAGCGCATGGTTTGAGACTTAAAAGCTTGAATCTTGAAATGACGACCGATTTTTCTTCGGACGAACGCGGCAGCAATATTTGAGCGATTCATTAAAAGCAAGTTCGGCGTTATTGAGTTATTCAAACTCGATAGGCAGTTTGCGATTGCTACTTGAGAATTGGTTACAGCATGCGCCATCCGCATCGCTGATGAATGAACTCCGTCAGCAACTTTTTTTATTTTTTTTAATCGAGGTCCACATGAAAAAATTTCTCATCCAGCCTACTGCTCTTGTCGTTTTGTTGTGGGCTTACGGCGCATCAGCGCTGAGTGCAGCTACCTATGGTGAAACTTTCGACGCCTCATTGGTGGGTTGGACCATCGATGCTCCGGTGGGCGGCGTCGGTTGGGCGGTTGATGGTTCGCCCTCGACTATGATTGGAGGTATCAGCCGCAGCGGCTTGAGCCTCAACTACAACAATGGGGTTACTTACACGAGCACCAATCCTGGCGGCATTAATTCTGGCAGCGCTTTGTCCCCGGCCATTTCCCTCGACGGAATTACCAACCCGATGTTGCGTTTTTGGTCTAACTACCAGACCGAAACTCGGACTCCGGACAAGGATCGCCGAAGCGTGGAAATTTGGAACGGTGCTATGACGGTGCGTATTGCCCAATGGACACTGGCGTCAGTCGGTTACGCATTTGATCGCAACGGCGGTATTGCTGGTATTGGACCTGGTCCTTCGCGTGAGGCCTACACCGATTTAGAAACTGGGGTCGAAGTAACGCCATGGCATCAGCACAACATTTTTCTTGATCCGGCTTGGGGCACGATCCGGGTCAAGTTCCTTTTCGATACCGTCGATGGCGTGCGAAATGGATATGCCGGCTGGGCAATCGATGATCTTGAAGTTGCGGGAAATACCACGCCTGCGCCGACTGGCTGGCCCGACCTTTTTCCTGATCTCACGACCACTCGTGGACTCAATAGTCTGTCGCGTTCGGGCAGTGCCATCAATTGGTCGTGGGCCTCAGCCAATGTCGGTGACCTGGGAGTTCATATGATTATTGGCAATCATCCCCAAGCGATCCTCGATGACTCTTTTATCTTTTTCGACGCGGACCACGGCCACTATCATTTTAGTCAATACGCTGATTTCTCGTTATGGCAAAATCAGCCTGGCGTCGGTCTGGTTAAGTTGCGTCGCAGTCCTAAGCGTTCGTACTGTTTAACCGATGTTTACCAACTTGGCACAGGCCCGAGCATTTCTCCTGGCTGCGGCGGTGCCTTCCAGGCGATCTCTTATAATCATCAGGATGTTTATGGCAGTGGTACTGCCGGGCAGTCGATTGATGTCACGGGTTTGGCAAACGGTGAGTATTGGTTGGTTGGCATCACCGATCCGCTTTCCCGTGTTCGTGAAGTGACAAAGGCCAACAACGTTGACGTTGTCCGTTTCACGTTGGGGACTTCATCAGCAACCGTCTCTGACCACACTAGCCCTGTCGCGATGGCCAATGGGCCAATCGTTATCACCGCGGCAAATCTCGGTACCTTCAACGGTAAGAGAGCGGTGAATGTTATTGGTAGCGGTTTTGACACCACGCTGATGCCGATCGTTTATGATATTGGGACGACCGTCATTGAATCGCCTTTTTTCACGCTCCTAAGCGCCACCGAGATTTGGATTGACGTTCCCGTCGGAATTTCCACGCCTGCCGCTATTGATTTGGTCAATCTTCGTGGCGCCGCAGCATCCGCACGCCTTACCACGGGACCATTCATCGCGACACGCTCTCTGGTGATAAATGACTCTGTAAGTGCTGTCACCAGTGGTAACGGGGATGGTCGGATTAATCCTGGCGAGAATATCGGTTTGACGGTGACTGCGGCAAACGATGGGCTGGAAGCCGCCAGCGGTGTCATCGGCAGTCTTAGTCTCGTTACTCCAGATGCAGCGGTGACGATTCAGAACGCCACGGTTATTTTTGGAGACCTCGCCATTGGTATGCAGTCTGCCGGCAGTGGACCATTCTTGTTCTCCGTTGCTGCCGACACGGCGACTCCTCATCCCGTGCAACTTATGCTTACCTTCACCGATAGCGCTGCGCACAGTTGGAGTCGCACTATCGATTACACCGCCTATTCTGCGGGATCGATCGCCGGTACGGTGCAGCTCGACGGCGCTGGAGTGAGTGGCGTCAGCGTAACGTATACCGGACCGCTGAGTGGTTCGATCATTACGGCGGCAGACGGAACC
Source organism: Planctomycetota bacterium (assembly GCA_043775355.1). Lineage (GTDB taxonomy): Bacteria > Planctomycetota > UBA11346 > UBA11346 > UBA11346 > BOG-1363. The sequence goes on along the minus strand of JAYVSL010000112.1, from coordinate 34,949 downwards.
TATAATTTCCCAGCCATCGACGGCAGCTATTTGTTAGTCGCCAAACAGGGAACCAGCTATGCCTCGGCAACGCGCACGGTGGTTACGATTCCGTCATCACGCACCGGCATCGATTTCGCATTCTCTACGACCAGTGTGCAAGGAACTGCGCGCCTCGACGGAGCGCCACTCGCTGACGCCACGGTTACCGCAAGCGGGGCGTTTGCAGCGACCGCAACCACCGCTGTGGATGGCGCCTACTTCATTACTAAAATAATCGAAAGCAGCCCGTCGGTTACGCTCAATTTAATTGCGAGTAAAACTGGTTTCTTATCAACCGCTGCGACTTCGGTAACGTTACCACCTAGTCGCAGTGGTGTTGATTTCGCATTCACCACCGCCACGGTCAGCGGCACGGTACGTAAAGACGGCGTGGCGCTGTCGGGAGCGATCGTCACCTACAGCGGAGCCTTCGCAGGAACCGTGACCAGCGCTGCTGATGGCACGTACGTGATCACCAAGGTGTTCGGAACAGCGGGAATGTTGTCTATCAAGGCCGGCCAAGCTGGCTTCGCCGATACCGCAGCACTGAGCGTCATTTTACCGCCTAGCGTCAGTGGCAAAGACTTTGCATTCACCACCGCCACGCTTTCCGGCATGGTGACGGAATTAGGCGGAACAACACCGCTCGTTGGGGCGACGGTGACGTGGACTGGTGGATTGAGCGGCAGCACCACTACCGCAGCTGACGGCAGCTACAGCCTTTCTGGAGTCTTCGGCAAGCCAACCGTGCAGTCGATCGTTGCGAGTAAAAGTGGGTACACGTCCAGCTCAGCAACAACGCGCACTTTACCACCTAACGCCACCGCCGATCTTCAAATCGGTAACGCTGGCATTGCGGTGACGCCAGCCAGTTTGGAAGTCACGCTCGCCCAGGGACAAATCACCACCCGTGACTTGAACATCGCCAACAGCGGCAGCTTGGCGCTCACATGGTCTACCACAAATAGCCTGCAGCCGTACACGGTGGACACCTCTGATACTGTCGGCGGCCCAGTGTATTCTTGGATCGATATTTCGACTGTCGGCACGCCGCTTACGAGCTTCGCAGATGATACCAACGATGGGCCTTTCGATGTGGGTTTTTCGTTTCCGTTTTTCGGACAAAATTTCACTTCGTTTCGACTGTGTTCGAATGGCTGGTTAAGTTTTAGTTCCACCGCCAGTACTTACACGAACACTGCTCTTCCGAACACCAGTTCGCCTGGAAATATGATCGCCTTCTTCTGGGATGATTTGAACTTTGACACCGGGCCCAAAGCTTTCTTCAAGTATCTCGATGCGGATACCCTGGTCGTGCAATTTAAAGACGTACCCTTCTATAGCAATTCCACGTTGCGAGTGACGTGTGAGGCGATCCTGAAATCGGACGGCTCGATGATTTTTCAATATGAATCTATTGGTAATGCAATCAGTGCTACGGTCGGAGTGCAAAATGCCACCGGCACGGTGGGCCAGACGGTGGTGAATAACGCCGCATTTCTACACAACGCCATGGCGGTGCGCCTGCGTCCGGCGGCTAAATGGCTGACCATGACTCAGAGTTCGGGCACCGTACCTGCTGGCGCCTCATCTCTGCTTAGTGCCGGCTTTAACACCGCCGGTTTGTCAGTTGGTACCTACAACACGACGATCGCCATTGACTCGAATGCTAACGGAGTTCCTCGCGTGAATGTTCCGGTGACGCTTACCGTTATTCCGGTTAATACGCTTCCGACGATCTCGAATATCGCTGATAGTAGTACCATAACAGGCATAGCGACGTCGGCTCTGCCTTTCACCGTGGGTGACCTTGAAACAGCAACGAATACACTGGTGATAACAGCCGTGTCTGACAACCCGACGCTGGTCGCCAATGCTGGCATCGTCCTCGGCGGCAGCGATGCGAATCGCACCATCACAGTGACTCCAGTGGCGGGACAGATCGGCACCGCGACTATCACGGTCACCGTGTTCGACGGCGCATTGAGCACGAGTGACAGCTTCTTGCTCACCGTCACAGCACCGATCAATACACCGCCGACCATCAGCGACATTGTGGATCGCACGATCATCGAGGACGGCAACACTGGGGCTGTCCCTTTCATCATCGGCGACGCTCAGACTGCAGTCACTTCGCTGACCCTGAGCGTGGCGTCAAGCAACACCGCGCTGGTGCCGACCAGCCGCATCGCGTTCGGCGGCAGTGGCGCCAATCGCACGGTAAAAGTTACGCCCAATGCCAATGCCAGCGGAACGGCGATTATCACCATCACGGTGTCCGACGGCACGCTCACGGCTTTCGATCGCTTTACGCTCACCGTCACTGCGGTGAATGACCGACCGACCATCACGAACATTCCTGATCGGGCGGCCATGACCAACACACCTGTTGGACCTTTGACTTTCACTATTGGCGATGTCGATACCCCAATGGCCTCGTTGCTGGTGACAGCGATCAGTAGCAACCCGACTTTGGTGCCGGTAACAGGTGTGGTCTTCGCAGGTACTACCGCCAATCGCACCGTGACGATCAATCCGGCCGCAGGCCAGAATGGCACGGCGATTATTACCGTTACCGTTTCTGATAGTCTGTTGACCGCCAGCGATACCTGTACGGTTACGATTGGGCCAGCAGGAACTATCGGTGACGGCTTGGCAGTGACTTATTTCAACAACATCGATCTCACCGGCACCACCGTGGTGCGCGTTGATCCGGAGATAAACTTTAATTGGGGCAACGGGTCCCCAGATCCGGCCATCGCGGCAGATACGTTTAGTGCGCGTTGGACAGGCCAAGTGCTGCCAGCCTTTACTGAGACCTATACTTTTTACACTACTTCCGACGACGGTATCCGCATGTCAGTCAACGGAGTGCAGATCATCAACAACTGGACCGACCACGGCCCAACGGTGAATACAGGCACGATAGCGCTCACGGCAGGAGTTCGCGCCAATATTCTGGTCGAGTATTTTGAGAACACGGGTGGCACCGTTGCCAAGCTGGAATGGTCAAGTCCGAGTCGTACGCGCGAACTGGTGCCACAGGCTCGGCTATTTAGTGGACCGACGGGTATTGGAATGTTGTTGCCACGAGAACGAAATGACGCAGATACCGTCTGGTCGTGGAACGGACTTGGCAGGCCAGCCTTGTTTTTGAATCGCGAGTGAGGGCGCCGTTGCTTGAACACAGCAAGAGAATACTGAGCCCCTGACCAGAGCACCGGAGGAAGAGCCAAGACGTTAGACCGAAACAGCGAAATTCCTTGTGGGTGATTGTTCAAAAGAGCCTAAGCCTTTCTTTGCCTCGATTTTTTATTAAAGCCACCAGAGAGGTTATGGTATGCGCTTACTGAATTGGTTGCTTCTTGGTCTTGCCGGACTTCTGTGTAGCGGAGTCATTCTATTTATCTGTGCCATAATTTTTGTCGGCAACGATACGAAGGTCAGCTTTGGTAAGGAGCTAAGATCGTGGCACATAGCTACCATCGTGGTCGTGGCCAAACTTCCCGCAGTATGCCAAATTGCGACATTTCCGATGGCGGGAGACGGCGGTCGATTTGAAAAACTACGTTTCACCAGCGTCCGCGATCTCAATCCTCGGCGCTGTCGGCGTTTTATGCGCGAATCCTGGCGATGACAGGGTTCAATGAATGAAATACAATCTCGTCCACCGATTTCGCTTCTTGACATGCTACGCGTAATGTAATTATATTCCTACTAGCGGATAAACCGCAAGTAGGATCACATGGGCATAAACAAGAACCCGGAGACAGAGCGGCGCCTTGAGCACATCAAGACGACTGTCAAGGCGGCTGGTATCAAACTGACTCACCAGCGACTGGAGATCTTTCGGGAAATCGTCGAGAACGAGGCGCACCCCGACGTCGAGACGGTCTTTCGCGCAGTCCAGCCGCGTATGCCGACGGTGTCCCTGGACACGGTGTACCGGACATTGTGGCTGCTCCATAGTCTAGGGTTGGCCACGACGCTCGGTCCGCAGGGGGATGGCATTCGCTTCGATGCGAACCTCAGCCACCACCACCACTATGTCTGCGTGCGCTGCGGTCTCGTTCGGGACTTCGAGAGCCACGATCTGAACAGCCTTCGTCTCCCGGATTCAGTGACTCAAATCGGCAGTGTCGTTGACGCGCACGTCGAGGTGCGCGGTGTCTGCGCTCTATGCGCTCAGAAGAACGAACTGTCCACAAAGAAAAGTCCCAAGAGAAAACCAACAAAGAAAACACCATGACCAACGACAAGCTACCCACCGCCGCCCAGGCGCCCGTTCCTAACCATCAGATGCCAGGCAAGTGCCCGGTGATGCATGGAGCCTCATCGAACGCGACCGGCGCTGGCACCTCGAACCGAGACTGGTGGCCGAGCCAACTGCGGCTTGATCTCTTGCACCAGCACTCTGCCAAATCCAATCCGATGAGCGAACAGTTCGACTATGCCAAAGAGTTCAAGAGCCTCGACTTGGCGGCCGTGAAGAAAGATCTCGCGGCGATGATGATCACCTCGCAGGATTGGTGGCCAGCAGACTTCGGACACTACGGTCCGCTGTTCATTCGCATGGCGTGGCACAGCGCCGGCACGTATCGCACCGGTGACGGCCGTGGCGGCGCGGGATCTGGCCAGCAACGCTTTTCGCCCCTCAACAGCTGGCCAGACAACGTCAGCCTCGACAAGGCACGCCGCCTGCTCTGGCCGATCAAGCAAAAGTACGGCCAGAAGATCTCGTGGGCCGACTTGATGATCCTTACCGGCAACGTCGCACTGGAGACCATGGGCTTCAAGACCTTCGGCTTCGGTGGCGGGCGACATGACGTGTGGGAGCCAGACCAGGACGTCTATTGGGGCTCCGAAAAAACGTGGCTCGGTGGCGACAAACGCTATTCGGGCGCACGCGAACTGGAGAAACCGCTCGCAGCCGTGCAGATGGGCCTCGTTTACGTCAACCCGGAAGGGCCCGATGGCAAACCAGATCCGCTCGCCGCAGCCAAAGACATTCGCGAGACGTTCGCCCGCATGGCGATGAATGACGAAGAGACCGTCGCGCTGATCGCTGGTGGGCACTCCTTCGGCAAGACCCATGGCGCCGGCCCCGCTTCACATGTCGGACCCGATCCCGAAGCGGCCCCCATCGAGCAACAGGGCCTCGGCTGGAAAAGCAGCTTCGGCTCCGGCAAGGGTGGGGACACGATCACCAGCGGTCTTGAAGTCACCTGGACCACCACGCCAACACGATGGAGCAACAATTTCTTCCAGAACTTGTTCGGCTATGAATGGGAACTGACGAAGAGTCCGGCTGGTGCGCATCAGTGGATTGCAAAAGGGGCGGACGCGACCATCCCGCACGCCCACGATCCATCGAAGAAGCTCGTCCCGACTATGCTGACCACCGATCTCGCTCTGCGCTTTGATCCGGCCTATGAGAAGATCTCTCGGCGCTTCCTGGAGAACCCACGCCAACTCGCGAACGCTTTCGCCCGCGCGTGGTTCAAGTTGACTCACCGCGACATGGGTCCCCGTGCCCGCTACCTCGGTCCCGAAGTCCCGGCCGAGGTGCTCATCTGGCAAGACCCCACGCCGACCGTCGATCATCCGCTTATCGACACGCACGACATCCGCGCCCTCAAGAGCAAAATCCTCGCCTCCGGGCTATCTATACCGGAGTTGGTCTCGACCGCGTGGGCGTCGGCTTCTACCTTTCGCGGCTCTGATAAGCGCGGCGGTGCCAACGGCGCACGCATACGCCTCGCCCCGCACAAGGATTGGGAGGTCAATCAGCCGGCCCAACTCGCAAAGGTGCTCGGTGTCCTCGATCGCGTCCAGAGTACGTTCAACGCGGCGCAGACTGGTGGCAAGATGGTCTCGCTAGCAGATATGATCGTCCTCGGTGGCTGCGCCGCAGTCGAGCAGGCTGCAAAGAGCGGCGGGCATGACGTTGAAGTTCCCTTTACGCCTGGTCGATCCGATGCATCGCAAGAGCAGACCGATGTCGATTCCTTTGCGGTACTCGAACCACTCACCGATGGCTTCCGTAACTACCGCAAAGCAAACCTCAGCGGTCATGCAGAGGTGATGCTCGTAGATCGAGCACAGCTCCTGACCTTGACGGCCCCTGAGATGACCGCCCTGGTCGGCGGCCTGCGCGCACTGAACGCAAATGTCGGACAAGCCCAACACGGTGTATTCACCAAGCGCCCGGGGTCGCTGACGAACGACTTCTTCATCCACCTGCTCGATATGCGTACGGCGTGGACGGCGACGTCGGAGACGGGGGATCTGTTCGAGGGACGCGACCGCGCGACGGGTGAACTGAGATGGACAGCCACCCGCGCAGATCTTGTCTTCGGCTCGAACTCCCAGCTACGGGCACTCGCGGAGGTCTACGCAAGCGAGGGAGCAGAGCAGAAGTTCGTACGCGCCTTCGTGCAGGCATGGACCAAGGTGATGAACCTTGATCGTTTCGACTTGGCTTGATCCAAAGAGACATTTCGAGACAGCAAGAACCCACGCCACGGCGCATCTGATTCTTCCAGTCAACACCCACCCATAGGAAATTTCCATGAAATCGAAACCATCCGTCAAGGTCGCCAAGCTCGACATCGGCATCAGCGATAAGGATCGAGCTAAAATCGCACTGGGATTGTCAGGACTGCTGGCGGACAGTTACACGCTCTATATGACCACGCATAACTTCCACTGGAACGTCACCGGCCCGATGTTCAACACCCTGCACCTGATGTTCATGGCGCAATATACTGAACAATGGAATGCGTTGGACCTGATTGCCGAGCGCATTCGCGCCCTTGGCCATCCAGCACCAGGAACCTACAAAGAGTTCACGCGGCTGGCCAGCATCAAGGAGATTGAAGGAGTGCCCAAGGCCCTCGACATGGTGCGCTTTCTCGTCGTCGCGCAGGAAGGCACGGCGCGCACTGCTCGAAAAATGTTTCCTGTGGTCGAACACGCCAATGACCAGCCAACGGCTGATCTGCTGACCCAGCGCATCGAAGTACATGAGAAGACGGCGTGGATGTTGCGGAGCCTACTGGAAACATGATTGCGAATACCTCTGCCCTGGAACTACGGCACAAATATAATTGCGGGTGATAGTGACCAGCAACCGGGATGTATCCAGTCGGCGCAACCAAGGCGAATGCAGTCATTGCGCCGACTGGACGGACATCTCTCTGTTTTGACCCGCCACTTGCGTGGCGCTGATCGTCTGACTCGAGGGAGGAACCGTATGCGGGAAATCCGCACCTACGGATCTGCGCCGGGGTCACATGACGGTCTCATTTATGAGATGGCGTTGCCGTGCTCTTACGGCGACTGGAAATTTATAGAAACCCCAACGAATCTTCAGCCCATTCTTTGAAAAAGAGATGACGAACCAGAGGAGGAATAGCGCTACTGCCGTTTCACCACCATCGGTCGCGAGCGCTGTGCTAAGCGCTGCACAAATTCTCCAATCCGCTCCAACACGGCGGCGCTTCCCTCACCGCGTACGATGACGTGGCGGTTGAAAGCCATCATCGCCAACTCTTTTTCTTCGGAGCCAATCGTGTCGATGACTTCCTGGCCGCTTTCAGGTTTGACCACGGGGTCGTGGTCGCCTTGAATAATCAGCGTTGGCGCGGTGACCTGACTCAGATGCGAACGGCAACGATGAATCATGCGTTCGAGTTGGTATACGCCGGAAAGATAATTCACGGGATAGTTACTGTCGATGTTCTCAGGACGATTGGTGAGTTGTTCATATTTGGCAACGCTGAGGTGCAGACTATCCATCACCTGATTCCACGTCATCACCAGCGGCACCAGTTTGGCTTTGGGATCGACCAACTGGAGCGATGGACTGATCGCGAAGCAACCCAGCACATCGGGATTCATCGCTGCAGCTTCTAGGGCCAGCATGCCGCCCGCAGAAAAGCCGCCAACAATCACGCGTTGGCAGGTGGCTTTTAACACCGTGACCGCACGTAAATAGCAGCGCAGCCAATCCTCTGCGGTGGCGTTGGCGAGTTGCTCTGGCGCGGTCCCGTGACCCGTCAGACGTGGAACATAAACGGTGTGACCAAGGCGGTGCAGATGTTCAGCTAATAACCGAACTTCGATCGGCGCGGCGAGGTAGCCATGGCAGAGCACGATGCCGATGCGGTCATTGGCGCGATGCAAAATAAAGGGTGAACCGATGGCTTCATCTTTAAGGTGCGGTGACGCGGCGACCGCACGACGCTCAGCGATAAATTCGTCGCGTTCTTCGCGCTGTAACAATCCAGCTAATTCGCGTCGGCGAACGGTGCGCGGCATAGTCATCGCGTTGCTGATCAGGCGCATCGCTTTGCGCATCGGCTCTAATTCATTGGCAATCACCGCGATGGTGTTTTTGAGCCGAATATCATGAAAAGAATGTTGATGTTCCAACGCCGTACGATTGATGTGGTATTCACCGGCTTTGAGGTGAGCAATACCTTCGACTTCGGCCAAGCCCTGCACGCTGGTCAGCGGTTGGTAGGGTAAGCCGCAAATCACATCAATCAGATCACGGCTGATGCTGGGGTGGCTGCGGCGTTTTCCACCCGACTGGATTTGGCGAGCAGCGAGGTAAAGCGACTGATGGAAATCCTCAGCGCCCACGGTGTCGGTCGGCAAGGTCTTCAGGCCAGCACAGAATAAGTGATCAAAATTAATCGTGAGTCGGGTGTAGACCTCGTGCATCATGCGTCGAGTGACGCGGTTTTTCAGTGCGCCCATGATTTTATTGGCGCGTCGCAGTTGATCGATGAACGGCAAGGGCTGCTGCAACGTTGGCATCAGCAAGCGCAGATAATGATCCATCGCCAGTGGTTTGCCGAAGTACACGCTAATGTCGGTTTCAGAAAACAGCAAGCTGCCTTCCATCAGTAATTCTTCTTCGAGCACGCTGGGCATTTGGCGAAACATCCAGCGCGCCAAGCGTGCGACGATATTGCGCCCAGGGCGAATCGGGTAATAGGAAATGTTGACCGGGATGATCTGCAAATCAGGAACATCGATGTCAGCCGGTCCGCCCAGGTGATAACGATTCTGATAACGCTCAATCAGTTCTTGATCGCCTTGGCCACATGCTTGGCGGTAGAGTTGCTTATAAATCATCGCCTTCAGCGCCATGATGGCGGCGCCGGAATGCGGCATGCCAACGCGATCAGGGGCATCAAGTGCGTACTGACCTTTCGACCAGATCTTTTTATTCTTCACCATCGAGCCTTCAGGATAGATCAGCCAATCATTGCGGCCGGTCATCAGATCTTCGATCATGGTATGCTTGACGACGGGATCGCCGGTCGGACGAGCGCCGATGGAGCGCAGGAAATCTCCGAAACGACCGCGAAAGAGCTTATGAAACGCCAGGGAATGGACGTTTCTGCCCAAGTGACCGTCGATGATGTACGGCAGAATAAAGGTTTCAAAACGGGTGAAATGGTTGGCGACAAATAACACCGGACCTGGTGTGACGTTGGATACGCCTTCGACGCGGATGGTGCTGCGCATCATCGCTTCGATCAGGCGCAGCGTCACGCCCGTGGCCTTGCGCGCCATGCGGGTGTAACGCGTCGACTTTTCCTGCTTTCCACCCAACGTCTGGTGCAGGTCGGTGCCAAATCCCGGCCCAGCGTTTTCAAGCGCTGGGGGTTCGGGATACGCGCTGAACGTGGTTAGGCGTTCTTGCCGATCCATTGGACACCGCCCTCCAGCCAGCGCATATCGCCGGCCAAGACTGATTTGCCAACCTGATTCATCATGGTGTCATCGTTGCTCGCCAGGGATCTGAAGTGGCCTTCGATGCGTCGCGTGGCGTCGCGGCAGAATAGATCGGCGAGCGTTTCGGCGCTCGAATCGCCTCCGCGCTTCACCAGCGAATGAGCATAACTGCACGTCGCTGCCATGGCGAAGAGCTCGGTGCCGATGTCCATCAAGCGACCAAGGAGGATTTGTTTCCGCTCCAGTTTGTCGCGGTACATCCCCATATAGTGGAACGTGGTGCGAGCCAAACGGTGCGAACAGGCATGAACGTATTGGTAGTGTCCGGCAAGCGAGTTCATTTCGTTGTGCGCCGACCACAGACTGGAGTTCACCCACTGTTTGAGATACCAACCACTATAGAACGAGGCGAGTTTCACTCCCGCTTTCATCTTGGTACCGATAGGCGTGTGGGCCTTGAGAATATCCGACGCCAAGTTGAGGTGGGGATCCATGGCTTCGCGAGCAAGGAACAATTTCATGATTTCAGAAGTGCCCTCAATAATGAGATTGATGCGCATATCCCGCATCATGCGTTCAACGGGAAAGGGCTCTTCGCCACGCGCTTTCAGTGACGAGGCTTTTTCATAGCCGCGTCCGCCGCGCATCTGCATGGTCATATCAACGATTTTCCAGCCCATTTCTGAGCAGAACAGTTTCGCCATCGCCGCTTCGATACGAATATCTTGGTCGGCTTTGTTCGCCCAGTGGCTAGTCAGCCAGGTGATGGCTTCCATCGCTAACGTGGTGCTGGCGATGAAGGCAAGTTTGTGGCGGCCTTGTTCGTGAGCACCGATCGGCAATCCCCACTGAACACGTTCCGCGCCCCAACGACGACAGAACGACAGACATTGTTTTGCCACGCCGGTACAGGCAGCCGGCAAAGTTAAGCGTCCCGTATTCAGCGTGGTTAGCGCCAATTTTAGGCCTTTCCCTTCGCCCCACAGAACGTTTTCGACCGGGACTTTCACATCATGAAAACGCATCAAGCCGTTCTGAATCGCGCGGATGCCCATGAAGTCGCAACGATGCGCGACTTCGATGCCGGGAGATTTTCCTTCGACAATCAGCGCGGTGATTTGCGTGCGTTCACGGCCGTTGACGATTTTCGGTGCGGTCTTTGCCATCACCACCAACAGATCGGCAATCGGTCCATTGGTACACCACAGTTTCTCGCCGTTGATCAGATAATGTTTACCATCTGGCGTTAGCGTCGCGGTGGTGGTCATCTTTGACGGATCCGAACCGACGCTGGGTTCAGTCAATGCGAAAGCCGAAATGCTGTGTTTGCTGAAACGCGGGAAGAACATTTTCTTTTGCGCATCGGTACCGAAGAGCTTCAACGGTTGCGGCACGCCGATCGATTGGTGCGCCGATATCAGCACCGCCGTTGAAGCGCAGTACGATGAAATACGCATCATCACGCGATTGTAATTCACCTGAGTCAGGCCAAGGCCGCCGTATTCTTTCGGCACCTTCATGGCAAAGACGCCCATCTTGAAGAGTTCGTCAATGATCTCTTCGGGAATGGTGCGGCTGGCATCAACCTCTTCAGCGTCCAGATTCTTTTCTAGGTAGTTGCCGACTTTCTCGCAGAGCTCATCGCCAATGCTTTGGTCTTCGGCGGTCTGATGCGGGAATTCTGCCAGCATCGACGGATCGAAAGTGCCCATGAATAATTGCTGAGCAAAACCCGGCAGCGTCGGCTTCGCCTCGCGCGCGCCTTCGGCGACCTCCATCGCCGCGCGCTTGTCCGCCGACATCTTGGAGGTGTCGAGAACCATCTCGTCCTCGCCGGATGATGCGGGCTCTGGGTGAGGATGTTGGGGTTTCAGATCGTTAGTCATGACCGGTCTCCTCGATAATCAGGTGGAAAAAGGGTGATTGTTGCGAGCAAGTTCGCTGACCAACGCACACGGCACGAAGCGTTTGCCGCAACGGTCGCTCAAAGCATTCAGTCGATCAGCGACCGTGCGCGTGCCGAGTTGATTAGCGTAGTGCAGTAGCCCGCCGCGTTGTGGCGGAAAGCCGGTGCCCATGACCATGGCAAGATCCAGCGAAGCAGCTTTGTCGACGATTTTTTCTTCCAGACAGCGCGCCGCTTCGTTGACCATGATCAACAGACAGCGATCACGAATTTCATCGGCATCGACCACACGCGTCACCGGATGGCGCGAGCGCAGCGCTGACATCAGTTCGCCATTTGCCTCAGTTTTTACGCCTTTGGCGTCGTGCAGAAAGAACCCTTTGCCGCCTTTGGTGCCCAGCAAATGAAGCTCTTCGTACACCACGCGCAGGGTATCGGCGACTTCCATGCGTTCGCCATAACCGTGGGCAAGAATCTTCGCGACCTTGTAACCAACATCGAGGCCGACTTCGTCACTGAGCGTGAATGGTCCCATCGGCATGCCGAAATCGAAGATGGTGCGGTCAATCAATTCGATGCTGGCGCCGTCTTCCAAACAGCGTGCTGCTTCGTTCATGTAGGGCAGCAAGATCCGGTTGACCAAGAATCCTGGGCAGTCTTTGACCACGACGGCAGTTTTACCAATGCGACGTACCAGTTCGGCGACGGCGGCGATGGTTTGTGGACTGGTCGCTGGCCCTGGAATGACCTCGACCAACGGCATGCGATTGACGGGATTGAAAAAGTGCATCCCGGCAAAACGTTCTGGGTGCTTGAGTGCCATGGCCATATCGGTGATCGATAAAGACGACGTATTGCTGACTAAAATGGTGTCATCGCGCAAGTGATGTTCGGCTTCCGCGAGTACTTTGCGTTTGATATTCAGATCTTCGACCACGGCTTCGACCACCAAATCGACGCCTTGAAAACCACGATAATCCACCGTTCCGCTCATGCGGTGCAGCAGAAGATTCGCATTTCCCGGCGTCATCTTTTTCCGTTTGGTCAGCTGACGATTATAGTCGTTAGCCGTGTGCAGACCTTTGGTGATCGCATCCCAGTTAAGATCCTTGAGTCGCACCGGCAGATTTTTATTGGCGAACGCCCACGCAATACCGCCACCCATGACGCCAGCGCCGAGCACGGCCGTGGAAGTGATCTGTATGCCGCCCGTACCACCTTCTTTACGCAGGGCTTCGCTGGCAAAGAAACAGTCGATCAAATGTTTACTCTGTGGTGTGAAGGCGAGTTCGCTAAAACGATGGGCTTCTTCTTCCAGCCCACGCGCCATGCTCATGCGGCACGTGTCGCGCACCACCGCGAGCGCGGCCAGTGGCGCAGGCATCATTCCGCGAGTTTTTGCCATCAAGGTTTTGTGAGCCGAACGGAACAGCGCGATTCGACCGGCAGGATTTCCTTCGAGCGCCCAGCGCATGATTCCACCGTGCGGTCGTTTAGCGCGCACGGCAGCGGCACCGTCGCTGCTCAGGATGCGAGCAACGAAGCGACTAACCTCGGCGCTTAAGAAAGAACGTGGAACGCAGGCGTCGACCAACCCAATTTTAAATGCTTTTCGCGCATTGACCGGCGCGCCACTCAAAATGAGTTCCAGTGCTGGCGCGATGCCGATCAAGCGCGGTAAACGTTGAGTGCCACCCCAGCCAGGAATGATTCCCAGCGTTACTTCTGGCAGACCAAGTTTGGTTTTTTCTTCGTCAGCAACGATGCGATACGTGCACGCCAATGCGAATTCCATGCCTCCACCAAGGCAAGGTCCATCGATCACCGCGATCGTGGGCACGCTGAGGTCGGCGACGCGCTGAAATAATTGTTGCCCAGTTTCTGCTTTCGCTTTGGCATCAGCACGGTTGGTGATGGCTTGCAGTTCCTTGATGTCGGCGCCAGCGATAAACATATTTGATTTACCGCTGGTAAAGACCACGGCTTTAAGATCGGAGCGGGCATGCAATTTTTCAAGGAGGTTGCCAAGCTCTGTCATCACCAGGGCGCTGAATTTATTTATTTTTTCGCCCGGTAAATCGAACACTACCTGGGCAATGCCGTCGGTGACGGTAAGGGTGAAGATGCTCATGGCAGCTCCTTCGCGATCTGAGGAAACAGACGATAGGAAACTGAGAGAATGTTCATGCGACCTCCAGCGCGAGGGCCGCGCCTTGGCCGCCGCCGATGCACAGCGTTGCGAGTCCACGTTTCAGCCCACGTCGACGGAGTTCTTTCAAAGTGGTCAAAACCAAGCGTGCGCCGGTAGCTCCGACGGGATGGCCAAGAGCGATGGCGCCGCCGTTGACGTTTAAGCGTTCACGGTCAATCACCCCCAGCGCCGCATCGCGTTTGAGATGTTCTTTGGCGAAAGCGGCGGAGGCGAATGCGCGTTCACAAGCAATCGCTTGTGCGGCAAAAGCCTCATTGAGTTCGATCAGATCGAAGTCGCTGAGCGCGAGTCCGCTCTTTGAAAAAAGCTTCGCGCATGCATAGACCGGACCGAGCCCCATGCGTCGGCCATCGAGCGCAGCGTAGGCATAATCGCGTAAGTAACCCAACGGCGAAAGTCCAAGAGCCTTGGCTTTGGATTCGCGCATGACCAGCAACGCCGCAGCACCGTCAGTGAGGGGACATGCGTTACCGACCGTCACCGTGCCTGCGACTTTGTCGAAGTACGGCTTGAGTTTTCCTAATGCCGCAAGGTCTTGATTGGCGCGCGGCCCTTCGTCTTTGGTTAGCGCTGATTCATATTTCGGCGGTAACGGAATAGGGAGAATTTCTTCGCTTAGCCGTTGTTCGGCGGCGACCGCGCGTTGATGGCTGAGCAGCGCGAACTGGTCTTGGTCTTGTCGCGTGATGGCGAATTCACGGGCGAGGATTTCTGCGGTCTGGCCCATATTCAAACCACAAACGGGATCCGTCAGACCAACTTGGATGCCGATGACCGGCGTAAGAAATGAAGGACGAAAGCCGGCCCACACGCCCAGGCGCTGCCATACGGTTTTAGCTTTCATCATCCGTCCGAACAGCGCGGTCATTTGTTTGCCGTAGATCAGCGGAATATTGCTCATCGATTCGGTGCCAACACACATGATGTGTTCGGCTTCGTCTGAAAAAATGCGGTTAGCGGCCGTCGTAATCGCTTCCATACCGGATGCACAATTTCGATGGACGCTACTGGCGATTAATGAATCTGGCAGCCCTGCTTTAAGAGCGATGACGCGAGCGACGTTGGCGGCTTCGATTGGTTGGGCAACATTGCCAGCGATTAATTCGTCAAGCGAAGCAACGGGGAATGCGGTGCGCGCCATCAATTCACGAGTAACCAGGGCACCCAGGTCATCTGCGGACAAAGCAGAGAGTGGGCCTCCAGCTCGGGCAAACGGTGTGCGGACGCCATCGATAATGGCCAACCGTTCTTTCATGACATCCTCCTGAATTCTGGTCGCTGATCATCCAGCGACAGGTACTGCGGCTTCCTGATACATCGACGTAATCACATCGTGATACATGGTCGTCACGACGTGACGTTTGATCTTCATCGTTGGAGTTAATTCTTCGCCCACCGTCAGCGGCTTCAGAATGAAACGGAAAGCATGAACACGTTCCCAACGGTCAAGATGGGTGTTCACGTCATCAAGCAGCGCGTGCATTTCCGCTCGCACGGTGTCATGGGCAAGAAACGCCACGTCATCAAGCTGAGTTAATTTCAATCGTACTTTGGCGCGGTTCAGCGCATCGCTCTCGGTAAAGAGCAAGGCGGTAACATATGGATGACCGTCGGCGATGACCATGGCTTGGTCGATCAATGGGCTACCGCACAGCGCGTGTTCGATTGGCAGCGGACAAACATATTTTCCGTTCGAGGTCTTCAGCAATTCTTTGACTCGACCAGTGATGATCAGGTAGCCGTCGCTATCGAGACGGCCGAGATCGCCGGTATGCAGCCATCCACCAGCATCAATGGTCTTGGCGGTGGATTCTTCATCACGGTGGTAGCCGCGCATGATGTTGGGGCCTTTGGCAAGAATTTCGCCGTCACTTGAGATACGTACTGAAACGCCAGGAAATGGCCGACCAACGGTACCCAGGCGGCAGTCGCTGACACGATTCAGCGTGATCACTGGAGACGCCTCCGTCATTCCGTAGCCGCAGTACACCGGCACGCCGACATTGGTAAGGAAGCGACCGAGGTCGGGTGCCAGGGCTGCGCCGCCGACGATCAAGGCTTTAAGTTGTCCGCCCATGGCGTCGCGCAAACGCTGAAAAATCAAGGTATCGGCGACATCCATGGTCCACGGTTTGCGCTGAGTTGGATCATCTTTCAACGCGTGTTCCAAGGCCCAGCGGCCAAGCTGACGTTTCGGCCAAGACGCTTCATCAAAGCGTTTGACGATGCGGGTGTAGAGTTTTTCGATCAGACGCGGGACCATCGACATGATGGTTGGCCGCACTTCTTTCATCATCGCGCCAGTATTTTTAACATCATCGCCGAACGCCAACGGGATACCCTGCGCCAAATACGTGTAGACCACGATGCGTTCAAAAACGTGGGCCAACGGCAGCACACTCAGCGCGCGATCTTTGGCGGAATCAAGCGGGAAGCATTCTTTAGCCCCAGCAATCTGCGACATCAGATTATGATGCGTCAGCACCACGCCCTTGGGCTGTCCGGTACTGCCGCTGGTGTGAATGATAGTGGCGATGGATTCAGGCGTCAGGTGATCACGACGACGGGCGAATAAACTCGGATCCTGTTCGGAAACCGCATCACCTAATTCCAACAACCGCGCCCAGGTGAGCGTTTCCTTCGGCAAATCGTGTGCTTCTTTCACCACCACGGCGCGCCAACGTGCGGCGTGCGGCTGAACTTGGAGCCATTGTTCCGCACCGATGGCGATCAACCATTGCATGTCGGTGTGGTCAGATTCGTACAACAAATGGTCGAGCGAAAGATTCGGAAAGAGCGGCACCGATATCGCACCAATCGACATGATGGCGAGATCGGCCACCAACCAGGTAGGCGAAGAGGGGGCAAGCAGGCCGACGCAATCACCGTGCTTCACGCCAAGCTTGACCAAACCAAGCGCACAGCGGCGGACATCGCGCGCAAGTTCCTCAGTCGCCATACGACGCCAATATCCAGCCTCGCGCCACGTCAGCGCGCTGCTGCACGGGGCCCGCAGCAGCAGGCCAGCCAGAAGATCAGGAAGAGTGGTCGGCGTTGGGAGGGCGCTACTCATCTGCTCATCCCTCCATGGTTTCAAGATACCACGGAAGTGAGTGTTTTCCCAGGGGCTATGACAACCTTGCACAGCGTCATTTCAGCGCCAAACGGATATCCAAAACGCTCAGGTCAGGATGAGTTTTCCTGCGGCGACGAGGAGCACGAGGGCAAGCAGGCGCTTGAAGAGTGGTGGAGATGCACGCCGACTTCCCAGGTAAGCGCCAACAGAACCGCCAACAACAGCAGCCCCAATCCATACCGGCATCCACGGCGAGAGTGCCGGAAAATCGGGGCTATTGCCGAGCAAGCCGCCGAGCAAGCCGCCGAGCAAGCCCATGATGCTATTGCTCAAAATGAAGGCTGCGGCCACGCCTCCCGATTGCTTGGTCGTCCCCCACATCATGAAGATGAGGAGCGGGCTCAAGAAGATGCCGCCTCCGGTGCCGGTAAGTCCAGCAACCAAACCAATGGCAGCGCCACACATCAGTGCTGCCCACAAGGGTGGGTAGCGAAGTTCCAAGCTTTTAGATTCAGTGGCAGGCTTCGGAGTTTTAACCGAATCCCACAGCAACTTTCCTGCACTGACCGCGAGGATGATCCCGACCAAGAGTCGATAACCTGACCACGTTCCCGGCAAGATTCCGCCGAGGTACGCACACGGCATCGACGTCAACGCAAACGGCCAAAACAGTGCCCAAGAGAATTGACGTGCACGATAAAATTGCACGAGTGCGATGGAGGCCACGACAATATTGAGAATCAACGCTGTCGGTTTCATCACAACACCGGACATGCCAACCAATGCCATGGCGGCGAGGTAGCCAGATGCGCCTGCGTGCCCCACAGAGGAATAAAGAAAGGCCGCGACCAGTACGAGCGCAGCGAGAAGCAGGTCCGGATTCATGGCCTCAGGATTATGCATCGCGGCATGAATTCCAGTCACCCTCAGAACGCAACGCCGTTTCCTTTAGCCTGCGAGAGGGCCAACGGCCCGCTTTATGATAGCCCAGGGCAACGCCCTGGGACCGATCTCGTTCCAAGTATTTTATTTTTCGCGGTGCAAAAACAGGCAGCCGATGGCGATGGCTGCGGCGAGCACACAGCAGCACCACAACATGAGTCTGGGGGCGAGTGGCGTGAGTATGGCAGCGGCTATTCCACCGGTGAGATAACCAGCGACGAGGACGACGAGCAGCAAAACTTTCCACCAGAGGAAGCGTTGACCTGTGAGACAGGCACCGAGCATAAATCCTAAATCGGTGATAATGCCGGTGACGTGAGTGGTGCGTACCACTAATCCGTAATAGCTGCTGGCCATGGCGTTTTGAATGCCGCAGGCCGCTGCGCCGAGTATGACCGAGATGTTGACGGCGCTGCCTTGTAGCGCTGCCGCCAGGGCAAGCACTGCTGCCTCGCAGGCCAACACCAAAGCGTAGCGTCGGCGTGAGGCCAAAGCGTTGGTGCTAACCAGTGCGCCGGTGAACACGCAGCCCAGGGCAAAGCCGCCGACAATAAAGGCGATAGTCACCAGATCGGTATAGTGCTGAGTACCGAGATCCATGCTCAGGCGCGAAACCGCACCGCTCATGTGGCTGACTGGAACAGCGTAGTAAGACAACATGGCAACATTAATGGCGCCAGCGAGCATGGTGAGCGTGAAGCCACCAACGAAAAATAACGCTCTGGGGCGCTCAGGGCGGGCTGTGCGAAATTCAGTGTAGGGCATGGGGCGATCGTTCGCGCGGCGTGAGCCGAATGGGCCGCGTCGAATGTTCAACATCTCGTTCGGGCCGCTATGCTCAAGCAGCAGGCCGCTGATGCGCGCTGATGCGCGCTGATGCGCCTTTTGCAGTCGGTGGCGACGCGGCGTGACCGGCACCTGCACGCAGCGAGCTTTCACGGTATAGTCAGCCCAGCAGGGGGGCTCATGTTCACTTATCAGCTGACGATTCAACTTCACCATACGGACGCCTACGGGATCATTTTTTTTGCCAATCAGTTTAAGTTTTGCCACGATGCGTTTCAGGCGATGTTGGAGCACCTCGGTTTGCCTTTGCCGCCGACGCGGACCTCGGTTCCAGCGATGTTGGTGATCGTGCATGCGGAGTGCGACTATCAGGCGCCGATTCACGTCGGAGATAAATTGACCGTGGAAGTAGTAGCAGAAAAAATCGGCAATACCTCGATGATCATGGGTTATCGTTTCAGTAATCAGCACGGCGTGCAGGTTGGCAAAGGCCGCACGGTTCACGTCTGCATTGATACCGCGACGAGCGCGAAAGTGCCGTTGATTCCAGCGTTTCGCTCAGCGTTCGGGCCGTATTTACGATGACCGCTGCACGCTTGGTTCGTGAGAGTGGAGTTACCAGAACGCGGCCGCTGGTGGTGGCTCATCGTGGTGATTCGTTTGATTGCCCAGAAAATACCACAAGCGCATTTGCTGCGGCATTGGCTGCCGGTGTCGATGGCATTGAACTCGATGTGCGGCTGAGCCGTGATGGCATTCCACTGATTTGTCATGATGCGACCTTGCAACGCTTTGACGGCAGCACGCAGAGTTTGCGTCAGATGACGGCTGAGCAGATTCAAGCCGTCGACGTGGGAGCCTGGAAAAGTCAGCGTTTTTTTGGTCAACGAGTGCCGACGCTCGATCACGTGCTCACTCAATGTCGTGAGATCACGGTATTCATTGAGCTGAAGGCGACCAATGGCCCTGGACGCACCGCTTACCATCGACGTTTGCTGCAAGCGGTGGTGGAGGTGATTGCCAGACAGCGAGCCGAGCGACGCGTGTGCGTGCTGTGTTTCGACGGCGGCGTGTTGGAAAAAATATCACGGATGGCGCCAAAGCTCAGGCGTGTGCGAAATTGCGAACGCCTGCCGCGGGATGTGGATCAATGGCTGGTTCGTCAGCCGGGTTTGTCTGCAGCATGTTTTGATCGCCGGATTCTTACTCAGGCAGTGGTCGACACCTGCCATGGTCACGGCGTTCAGGTGTTTGCCTGGAGCGCCAACGATGCGCTCGCAGCGAAGCGCCTACTGGCGCTCAATGTTGATGCGATTTTGACCGATCGTCCCGCGTGGTTCGTGCGGCATTTGCGCGGTTAACATGTATCGAAATGCTAAGCAGTTGAGCAAGGATACGGTCGACCTGTTAGTGATAGGCGGCGGAATTTATGGCGCGTGGATCGCCTACGATGCGGCGCTGCGTGGATTGTCCGTGGCGCTGGTGGAGCGCGACGACTGGGGCAGTGGTACGTCATCGGCGTCGTCGAAACTCATTCATGGTGGACTGCGCTATCTGGAGCACGGTCATCTGGGTTTGGTGTCAAAAGCCCTGCGTGAACGTGCGCGTTTATTACGGCTTGGCCCACATCGCGTGTGGCCGCTGCAATTTTTGTTGCCGGTCTTTGGCGATAGCCGCGTGCCCAGAGCTGGCCTGCTCGCCGGCTTGACGCTGTATGATCACTTGGCTGGCAGTCGACCAGGTGTGCCAGGACATCGATCATTCGCACGTGAAGAACTGCACCACTTGGCACCGTGGTTAGAAAACACGGATATGCGCGGTGGTTTCGCTTACAGTGACGCAGGAACCGATGATGCGCGACTGACGTTGGAGTTGGTCGACGGGGCTATGCAGGCCGGAGCGAAAGCGGTGAATCATGTCGCAGTGGCTGAATTTCTCCGCTCATCTGATGGCCGAGTGTGCGGCGCTCGTTTCCGTGATGACTTGGCTGGCGATCATGGAGAAATTCGCGCTCGCTGCACGGTGGCGGCGGTAGGTCCCTGGGCGCGAAAAATTCCCGGATGTGATCCTGGTCCAATTCGTTTGAGTAAAGGTGTACATCTGGTGTTGCCACCGTTGCCGTTGGCGACGAATCAGGCGGTGTTATTAACCGCGCCGAGTGATCGACGGGTTTTCTTTTTGATACCATGGTACGGCGCGACGTTAGTCGGTACCACCGACACGGATTATCACGGCGATCCTGACGCCGTTCGAGTGGAAGAATCCGATGTAGATTATTTGCTGACCGCTGTGCGTCAGCGTTGTCCTGGGTTGAGTTGGACTAAGGATTCGGTGCGTGGCGCATTTGCCGGAGTGCGGACCTTACAAGGAAATAGCGTAAAAAATGTCGGTGCCGTCACTCGTGAATGGACGTTGTCCCAGCCAGCTCCCGGATTGTTAGTACCAGTGGGCGGTAAATTAACCTCGGCTCGGATTGAGGCTGCGCGTACGGTTGACGTCGTCGAAGGCCACCTTGGGCGCGTCGTTGGTCCATCGTTAACGGCTCAACGCCGTTTGCCATGGGCGCCGCACGAATCATGGCCGATGTGGGCACGGAAACAGGTGACGTTGGGTCTGAAGCATGGACTCGATGCGGAATCAGCAGCCGCGTCTTTACGGCGTTATGGTCGGCGAATCGAACCATTGTGGCAACGCTTGCGAACACATCCGGAGGAAAGCCAGCGTATCGATCTGCGCTATCCATTTTGTTGGGCAGAGGTGGCCATTGCCGTGCAGGAAGAAATGGCCAGTACGGTTAGCGATATTCTGCGACGGCGTATACCGCTAAAGATTCTGGGAGATCAACCGCTGGCAGTGTCGCAGCGAGTTGCGGCCTTGCTGGCAGAGCTCAAGGTTTAACTTTATTTTGGCTATTTTGGCTATTTTGGCTATTTTTTGCTAAATGTTCGTGGCGGCTTTTCGTACATTGAGGCTCAGCTATTTATTGAATTTATGGTTGCGACAAATTTGGCATAACAGGAAGATCATTTTCCGGTGGCAGTATCGCGGGTGGTTGTGCTGCGTTCAACTGCTCCAGCAGTTGATTGGCCAGTTTGATGTGCCAATCGCGTGAGGGAGCTTCTTTTATCACTTGTTCGAGCAGAATGCGGTAATCCTTGGAGCGTTCATTCATTTGCGCTAAGCGCGCATTAAAATACGTCACGTCACTAATATGTGCCGGCCCGACGTTGAGTGGGAGGGGGCGTTTTGATGTGCACAATTGAGACATGATTTTCCCAGGCAGGGTTTCATTCTCGTCGCCCTTGCTCCAAATCGTCAGCGCGCCATCACGGTCACCAATAGAGTATCGGAGATCGCCGAGCCACAGTCGCGCCCATTGGCGTTGCTCTACGGGCACAAACTTTTTATCCATGATAGCGCGGTAAGCGGTCTCTGACGCTTTAACGTGTTTATCAAGATCGTTTGTCGGTGGCGAGCTGAGGCGTTCGGCATGTGCCAAATAAAGCAGATATGGTCGGCGTTGTTCTTCATCAAGCCGATCGTCGTTGGTGATTTCGCGAAAGTGTTCGGCAGCTTGTTCGAATTGACCTCGTGCGAGTAAAATGTTGCCCGCGCGTCCTCGTGCGTCGGCGGCGTCTTCAGGTTGGTTGAGGTAAGATGCGATTTCAGCGCCGCTGATGAAAAGACGCGCAGCGCGTTCTGGTTCGCTGTCCGTCAGTTGGTTGGCGCGACGAAGATAATCACTGACCAGTTCTTTAATGGTCGCTTCAGGAATGGTTGGCAACAGCGTTGCCAAATCGAAGCCGTAACGAATGGCTTCAAAATATTCTTCGGCAGCTGGCATGCGGCCAAGTCGCAAGGCACAGGACCAGGCATGAAAAGTCGCGGTAAGAACGTAGTTGCGATTATCGCGATATGCGCTGGCGACTTCGTCAAATTTTACCAATGCCTGTTCATAGTTTTCGAGACCTTCAAGACATAACGCGATGCGTAATTGTGCGTCGCGCACTTCGGGCGCATTCGGATGATCATTGATAAAACGCTGATACTCATCAATGGCACGAAGGAAGTAACGACTTTGGCGCAGACTATCTGGTTTCGCTAGCGGACTGACGAACAGCGTGGTCCGCTGACGTTCAAGTTTTACCTGTGAAACTTTTGCCTGACCTGGCACAAAGGCGATTTGTACGCCGTCACACAACAGGCCCTCGATAGGAATGATATCTTGGATTTTCAGCGGTGCACGACGGTCGAGCATTGCGGTGATGGTGTCATCGACTCGCTCGATGCTCAGACGCATTGGTCGTCCGCGAACCAAATGATCGAGATCGCGACTCCGCACCACTTTGTTTTCACGTAAGAGCTCTAGTCGATCATTGTCTTTCGAGGCGACGATTCGCGCGCGGTATCCCAGGCCGATATTCTGATCACTGATCATCAGCTCGACCACACTGTCGTTGTCGAGCAGCTCAATGGTTGTACTTAATCGTACTGGTCCAGAAACAGCAGGGAGAACCGTTCGGCGTAGTTCTTTACCGAGCACATCATCTGCCTTAGCCATCGGCAAGGAACTCGTCGGTTCATCAAGGGCGAGATCTTGATGCAATACTTCAACCCACGGATCGAGCGGAATAGGGGGCTTAATGCGAGTGGAAAAGGTGGGTGTTGTCCCCGCTTTTTGGTCGGTCGAAGCGGCGCTGACGACACTGGCAGCGGCGATGGCAGCACCTTCTTCGGTGGCTCGTTTGAGCGCAGCGCGTACGACCAAGGCCGCCGTGCTGATAGCGATGAAGAGCATCAGAGCGATGAGCGCGAGCGACGAACGTTGTTGCCAAGCGGCACGTAAGAATGGTTGCAGGAAATTCGGCCGTGTCGTCCGTATTTTTACACCCAAACGAAATCGTCGAAGATCAGCGGCCATCTCATTGGCGGTTGAATAACGATCACGCCAATCTTTAGCCATCGACTTCAGAACAATGGTTTCGAAATCATGCGCCAAGTCTTTTCGGTATACCGATGGCGCGACCAAAGGATCTTCAATAATGCAACGCAATAGAGCGACGGAATTATCGGCTGAAAATGGCTGTCTTCCGGTAAGTAATTCATACAAACACGCGCCCATGCTGTAGACGTCACTGCGGCGAGAGATGACTTCACGCTGGCCAGAGGCTTGCTCGGGACTCATGTAAGCCGGTGTACCCACGACGGCACCAGTAGCGGTGAGGTGTGACTCCGCCGCGTTCATGTATTGCGCTAAACCGAAGTCGACCAGTTTCACCTGGCCGCCTTCGGAGATCATAATATTCCCAGGTTTGATGTCGCGGTGCAGGATGCCGTGAAGATGTGCGACATGCAGTGCATCGAGCGCCTGGATGGCGAGGTCGGCCAGATAATTTTGCTCAACCGGTTTACCTGAAATCAATAAATCATCAGCGTGATGGCCCTCCACCAATTGCATGACTAGATAGGGCTGACCGTCGTATTCACCATTGTCCAGTACGCGTACGATTCCGGGATGATGAAGTGCTTGCAGATAGGCCGATTCACGCGCGAAACGTTTGCGTTCTTGTTCGTCGGTATCGCGTAACAATTTGAGCGCGACTTCTTGGCCAATTGGCACCTGGCATGACACCACGACCTTGGCGCGATAGACCGAACCCATGCCGCCGCGACCAATCAATTTGAGGATTTTGTATGGCCCGATTTGACTGGGCATGCGTAAGCGCTGAACCGCTAAGATGTCGGTTTCATTCTTGGTCGATGGACCTTCGACACTGATCGGAGCGGGCTTCATGGAATGGATCGGCCGAACATCCTAGAAGAGATGCCACGTGTCGCCATCGTCATGTCCAGCGAAACAGACGCTTCGCAGGGGATAGGAAATATGGGTATCACACTCCCGGAATGGGCTTACCGACATATGGTGAGTCGCTGTTTGGTTGGTGGCCCTGTAGTACGTGGGGTGCGGGGCGAAGCCCTGCAACAACAGCATCCAGCCCGGCGGAGACGATCATCAACCTTTGGTTCCGGCTCCGCCGGGCTGGGAACGACGCAGCCACTCTTCACGAGTAATCGGCTCGCGCGTGATGATATCGGCAGCGAAACGTTTGCGGATGGCGTGAATGAGCGGATGCGCCTCTGCGGCTTGGTAGCGCGCTGAACGGCCACCATCCATCCCCGCCGCTGGTCGCACGCGGATGGCTAAGCGGTGGCCACAGACCATGGCGACTAGGCCGGTTAAACTTTGCAGCAAGAGCGGATCGGCATCCGTGCGATCACAAAAATCGGCAGGGCATTCGATGGTTAAGGTTCCCGCCGCCAGCGACACTGGACGGCTACCGCTGAGCGGGCCAGCCAACAGCGGTTGGCCATCGCGCAGCGCGGCCTGAGCAATTTCTGGCCAGCGCTGTTGCAACTCGGGCAATAACGTTTGTGGGATGATTCGCTGTGGGATCGCGACTGACATCGTGGGAGCAGTTGAAACTGGCGCCGGTTCACTGACTCGGCTGATAATTTTTTGCGCTGAGGTTGGCAACGCACGCCATGCTGCTGGCTGCGCTGTTGGCAAAATTTCTGCGGGCAATGGCGCTGCTGCTTGCTGCGCGATGACGACCGACTCTGGCCGAGTCGACGGTACGACGACGATCGGGCCAGCGGACGCTGGTGAATTGCTCGAAGCGGTGATTACTTGCAGGGCCGGTGGCCGTCGATCATCCGACGGTCCCGGCCCTACCTGGGGTGGACGGCAGTTCCCGTTGGCGCGCGTTCTAATCGTTCAATGCGGCGCAGTAATCCGTCGATGTCGAGCACCTCGCCCAGGCGTGCAATACGCACCGCAGCGAGTTCCAATTGCAGACGTGGATCAACGCCATGGCGCAGCGCTTGTTGGCTGGAAACTAAAATCTGCGCCATGCGCATAACTTTTTCAGGCGTTACCGCAGCGGCGCGACTCTCAAGCGTAGCCGTGGTTAATCCCAGGCGCTGAACCGCTGGCGAGTTCACGCCACAGGTTTGGATCAGCAACAAAGCTCGAACCTGATCAATCAATTGGCCGAGCAAAGTCGAAGCCGAAACGCCGCCAGCACTAATGCGTTCAAGAGCTGCGAGCGCTTTGGCTGTATCGCCGTTCAGCAGGTCGCCTAAAAATTCATTGAGGTCTTCGCCACGCGCCGCACCCAACAGTAAATTGAGGTCTTCTTCGTTGACCGTGCCATCACTGACCGCGATTAACTGATCAAGCATGGTCTGCGCATCACGCATGCCGCCGCCAGCGGCGCGGGCGATGCGGAATAACACTGCGTCGGAAAGGGTGATTTTTTCCGTCGTACAGATCTCACGCAAACGCGCGACGATATCATCCAGATCAATCGCGCGGAAATCGAAACGTTGGCAACGCGACAGCACGGTCGCCAAAACTTTATCCACTTCAGTGGTGGCGAAAATAAAGCGCACGTGCGCCGGTGGTTCCTCCAATAATTTGAGCAGCGCATTCCATGCTGAATTGCTGAGCATGTGCACTTCGTCGAGAATATAGATGCGACTGCGTGCTAGCGTCGGAGAAAAAGACGCGCCATCGGACAATTCGCGAATGGCATCGACGCCACTGAAACGCGCCGCATCGATTTCGGCAACGTCAGGATGATTGCCATCCGTAATCATCACGCAGTGCTGACAAACTCCGCAGGGCTTTTCCGTTGGACCATTTTCGCAGCACAACGCCTTGGCCAAAATGCGCGCCATGCTGGTCTTGCCAACCCCACGCGGGCCGGTGAACAAATAAGCATGGGCCACGCGATTCGAGCGAATCGCATTCGCCAGCGTGCGACCGACGACTCCTTGGCCAGATACCTCACTAAAGGTTTGCGGGCGATATTTTCGGGCAATGACGAGGTAGTCCACGGCGGCAGATGGTGGCCCTTGTTCGGAGTCGGCAAGCCTTCATGCGAGATTTGCTCACACCCGTGCGACAGTCTGAGAAGCTGTATGGAAACTGAAGAATGACATGGAGGATCGGAGAACCGGAGTAGCCAAAAGCCAAGAATCAGCGTGGATGAGATGGCTTCGAATCCGTTCATGCTCCGGTCATCCGGTTCTCCATGTCAGATTTCGCTTTTTCCAGACGCTTCTTACGCGTGCAGCGCCCGGCCAAGCACATCGAGCGCGGCTTCCTTCACCGCTTCTGAGAACGTCGGATGCGAGTGGCAGGTGCGGGCGATGTCCTCGCTCGAACCGCCAAAGGCCATGACCGAGGTGATTTCGGCCAGCAGATCGCTGGCACGTGGGCCGATGATCGCGGCACCCAGGACGCGGTCGGTCTTGGCGTCGGCGATGATTTTCACGAAGCCTTCGCTTTCACCTGCGGCCTTGGCGCGGCCGTTGGCGATGAAACCAAATTTGCCGACTTTGATGTTCGCACCGGCTTGTTTGAGTTGGGTTTCAGTCGATCCCACCGTCGCTACTTCGGGATGGGTGTAGACCACGTTGGGAATGAGATGGTGATCGAGGGTATTTTTGTGTCCGGCCAACATTTCGGCCAAGGCGACGCCTTCTTCTTCCGCTTTGTGTGCCAACATCGGTCCGTCGATCAGATCGCCGATGGCGTACACACCTGGTAGGCTGGTACGGAAATCATGATCGGTCTTCACGCGTTTCTTGTCGGTCAACGCGACTCCAGCCGCTTCCAAACCAGCGCCTTCGACCAACGGACGACGACCGACCGAGACCAATACTTTATCGCCGGTGAAGGTAACGGTTTTGCCCTCTTTATCAGTTGCGGTGAGCGTCGCTTTACTAGCAGCCAACGTCACGCCGGTGACTTTGGTGTCGAGGCTGAACGTCAGCCCCTGCTTGGTCAGTGATTTCTGCAGTTCTTTCGCGACATCGTTATCAAGGAACGGACAGATCTGCGGCAGGAATTCAACGACGGTGACCTTGGCACCGAGGCGCGCCCACACGCTGCCCAACTCCAGTCCGATGACACCGCCACCGACCACCAGCAGGTGTTCTGGCACTTTCTCAAACGCGATGCCTTGGTCGCTGTTGACCACCGTCACGCCGTCTTGTTTGAGGAACGGGAGATCAATCGGCACGGAACCCATGGCGAGCACGACGTTCTTGGCGGTATGTTCCGTCACCACGCCATCGGCGCCGGCGACGCTCACCTGACCAGCGGCCTTGAGCGCGCCGGTGCCGATCAAGACCTCGACCTTGTTCTTTTTCATCAAGAACGAGATGCCGTCGACCAATCCGCCGACGACTTTATCTTTCCGTTTCATCATCGCGGCTACGTCGATCGTCGGCTTGTTCACCACGATACCGTGTTCAGCAAAGTTTTTTCCCGCGTCAGCAAAACGTTCCGACGAATCGAGCAACGCCTTCGACGGAATACAGCCAACGTTCAGGCACGTACCGCCCAAGCGGACCTTGGGGCCAGCGACGCGTTTTTCGACGATGGCTACTTTCATGCCGAGCTGAGCCGCACGAATCGCACAGACGTATCCGCCGGGACCGGCGCCGATGATGATGAGGTCGAAGGTGGACATGGAGGCCTTTCGTGGGGCTAGTCACCGTGGGGCTAGTCACCGTGGGGTGGCTCGGTAACCGCAGAGTTGCAGAGGTAAGAGGAGGGCCGCAGAGCGGAGTTAGATGGGTAAGGCGGGAGGGCTTCTGATGAGTGGCTCGGTAACCGCAGAGTTGCAGAGGTAAGAGGAGGGCCGCAGAGCGGAGTCAGGTGGGATGATGGTTCGAGACGCGTTTGATGCCGCGGACGAGTTGGGTGACGTTGAAGTTAATGAGGAGACCCAGCGAGAGGTTGGTGGCGCGCAAGTAGGAGAGGAGTTGGGCTTGATGAATGGAGGTGAGCATCTCGACCGATTTGAGTTCGACGACCAGTTGGCGATCCACCAGTAGGTCTAGGCGCAGGTCACCCGCAGGTCGGTTTTTGTAGGACACCGGGCACGCGACTTGGAAGAGGTGGGGGATTCCCCTTTCCGTCAGTTCGATTGCCAGCGCCCGCTCATAAATCGACTCCAGAAACCCAGGGCCAAGATGACGATGGACCTCGATGGCCGCACCGATGACCGCCTCGGTGAGGTGATTGAGATTCTCCGTCATCGGTTTTACCAAACTCATCTCTGCGGCCCTCCTCTTACCTCTGCGTCTCTGTGGTTGCCTTCACTCCCCATTTCACAGTCCGAGGGGTGATTGAGATTCTCCGTCACCGGTTTTACCAAACTCACCTCTGCGGCCCTCCTCTTACCTCTGCGTCTCTGCGGTTGCCTTCACTCCCCATTTTACAGTCCGAGCAGCAGTTTCTCTGGTGCCTCGATCAGTTCTTTGATGCGGACGAGAAAGCCGACGGCCTCCGCGCCGTCGACGATGCGGTGGTCGTAGCTCAGCGCGACGTACATCATCGGGCGAATGACCACTTGGCCATTCACCGCCATTGGACGTTCTTTGATGGCGTGCAAGCCAAGGATGCCGGACTGCGGTGGGTTGATGATTGGGGTCGACATTAAACTGCCGTACACGCCACCGTTGGTGATGGTGAATGTTCCGCCCTGCATGTCGTCCATCGTCAGTTTGCCGTCGCGCGCTTTGAGCGCAGCGCTCTTAATCGCCTTTTCGATGTCAGCGAAACCCATCCGCTCCGCGTTGCGCAGCACCGGAACGACTAATCCTTTTTCAGTACCGACTGCGACGCCCATGTGGACGCCGTCGAAACCGATGATGTCAGTGCCGTCGATTTGGCTGTTGATCAGCGGATATTTTTGCAGCGCTTTGACGGCAGCGATGGTGAAGAACGACATGAAGCCCAGGCCGATGCTGTTCTTTTTCTCGAACTCTTCCTTGAACTTTTTGCGCAGATCCATGCACGCGCCCATGTCGATCTCGTTGAAGGTGGTCAAAATCGCGGCGGTGTGTTGCGCTTGGACCAAACGTTGGGCGATGCGCTGACGCAGCGTGCTCATGCGTTTGCGACTGGTTCCGCCAACGAAAGTCGCTGGTGCAGCGGTCGGCGCGGGAGTGCTGGCGGGTGCCGCAGCAGGAGCTGGCGCGGAAATACTCTGCAGTACGTCGCCTTTGGTGACGCGACCGTCTTTACCCGTTCCGGCGATTTTTGATGGATCGATTTTCGTATCAGCGACCAGTTGTTTTACTGCAGGACTCAGCGGCTGACCGACCGGACCGACAGCTGGTACTGGCGCTGCTGATTTTGGCGCAGCGGCTGGCGCGGCGATGGGTGCCGGAGCATTTCCTGGCGTGCCGAGAGCGCTGGTATCAATCGCGGCGACCAGTGCACCGATGGACAGCACGGTGCCTTCTTTGACTTTGAAGCTGACTTTGCCAGCGGCACCGGCCTGCACTTCGGTGGTGATCTTGTCGGTTTCCAATTCAAACAGCGGTGTGCTGTCACTGACAATCGCGCCATCGGCGACCAGCCAGCGGGACAACGTTCCCTCAGTGATGGATTCGCCGACGGCGGGGATTTTCACGTCATAAGGCATGTGGTACTCGTTTCGGGTAAGACGGATAAGAGAAAGATGACGACCACCAATTTAATGGTGGCCTTTCGTTGGCTTGCGTACTTCGATGCCAAGTGCGGCGGCGATGAGCTGTTCTTGTTCCAACTGGAATAACGCGGTGGAACCTGGCGCAGGGCTGGCAGCAGCTTCGCGACCTGCGTAGGGAATATCTTTCTTGAGCAAATGACGCAGAGCCGGTGCGATAAAAGTCCAAGCGCCCATGTTCTGCGGCTCTTCCTGACACCAGACGAACTCGGCGTTGGCGTCAAAACCACTGAGGATTTTCTTGAGCATGACTTCGTTCAGCGGGTACAGTTGCTCAATACGCACGACAGCGATGTCGTCGATCTTTTCCGTGGCGATGCGTTCAATCAGTTCATGGGCGATCTTGCCGCAGGTAATGACGACCCGGCGAGATTTTTTGACCGACGGATCGACCAACATTTCGCGGAAACGACCGGTGACAAAATCTTGGAAATCGCTGGACGCGACTTTCGAACGCAAATGGCTCTTCGGTGTCATCAAGATCAATGGTTTGCGGAAACCACGCATCATCTGTCGACGCAGGATGTGGAAATGCTGCGCTGCGGTGGAGCAGTACGCCACCTGCATGTTGTCTTCGGCGCAGGCTTGCAGGAAGCGCTCTAAACGCGCGGAACTGTGCTCTGGTCCCATGCCTTCTTGGCCATGCGGCAACATCATCACCAGTCCACAAACGCGTCCCCATTTACTTTCACTGGAAGTCAAAAACTGGTCGATGATGACTTGGGCGCCGTTAACGAAGTCGCCGAATTGCGCCTCCCAAATGATCATCATTTTGGGTTCGCTCATGGAGTAACCGTAGTCGAAGCCGAGCACGGCGGCTTCGGACAGCGGACTATTGTAGACGCAGAGTTTTTCTTGTCCGGCGACGATGTGATCAAGCGGCGCGTAGCTTTGACGACTTTTGACATCGTACCAATACGAATGGCGCTGGCTGAACGTACCGCGACGGCAGTCTTGGCCCGACAGGCGAGCGGGCGTGCCTTGGGCGACTAACGTGCCGAGGGCGAGCAATTCGGCCAAGGCCCAATCGACGCGACTGCGTGATGAAATAACTTTGCCGCGATCTTCTGACAGACGTTTGATCTTCGGGTGAATGTTGAAATCCGCTGGCCACGTCGACAGCGCTTTGCCGACTTGATCAAGCACGGTTTCGCTGACGCCAGTTTCGACCGGATCGTGCGAATAGGTGTTGGTGATGCCGGACCACACGCCGCCAAAACGACTACGGGTGAGCTTCGCCGGTTTCACTTTCACGGTGTTTAGCGCATCTTGCAGCTGATTCTGGAAGATCGTGGCGATGGCATCCGCCTCTTCCTGTTTGATGTCGGCGCGGGCCAATAATTGTTTGGTGTACACTTGGCTGATGCGTGGATGTTCGGCGATTTTCGCGTACATTTGTGGCTGAGTGAAATTGGGTTCGTCAGTTTCATTGTGACCGTGACGGCGGTAGCAAACGATGTCGACCACCACATCTCGTTTGAATTCTTGGCGGAAACGCGTCGCGATCTTGATGCAGTGAACCACCGCTTCGGCGTCATCACCGTTGACGTGGAAAATCGGCGCGTCGACCATTTTGGCAATGTCGGTGCAATACCGCGTCGAACGCGCGTCATCAGGCAGAGTGGTGAAACCGATTTGGTTGTTGGTGACCAAATGCAGCGTGCCGCCCGTGGTGTAGCCTTCCAATTGACCAAGCTGGAACACCTCCATCACCAAGCCCTGGCCAGCCATCGCGCCGTCACCGTGGATGATAATGGGAATGACTGAACCGCGTCCGGCGGTGTCTTTGTGCTGACGTTGCTTGGCGCGTGCGCGGCCCAAAACCACCGGATCGACGGCTTCCAAGTGGCTGGGGTTGGCGTTCAAGGTGACGTGAACGGTGTTGCCTTTGGAATTGACAAAATCACTGCTGAAACCGAGGTGATACTTCACATCGCCATCGCCTTGCAGTTGGCTGATGTCGTAACTGCCTTCGAATTCGGTGAAAACTTCTTCGTACGATTTATTGAGCGTATTGCACAGCACATTGAGGCGGCCGCGATGAGCCATGCCAAGCACCACTTCTTTGGCGCCGACCTCTGGGGCCATCTCCAAAATCGCGTCGAGCGCGGGGATCAACGATTCGCCGCCTTCGAGCGAGAAACGCTTTTGGCCGAGGAATTTCGTATGAATGAAGTTCTCCAGCATTTCTGCCTGATTGAGCTTCATCAAAATGCGGCGCTTTTCGTCCTTGGTCAGCTGAGGCTGATTACGTCCGGTTTCCACTTCGCGACGAACCCAATGCCGCACGTTGCGGTCTTGGATGTGTTGATATTCAACGGCGATAGTGCTGCCGTAGGTGGCTTTCAGATGGGTGACGATGGCGCGTAGAGTCGCCCTTTTTCCCATGCCATAAATGGAATCGCAGGCGAACTCGCGGTCCAAATCGCTTTCGCTCAAACCGTAAGCTTCCAATTTGAGGTTGGGATGATCAGGCGTGTTGGCGAGGTCAAGCGGATCGAGATTACACGTCAGGTGGCCAATGTCGCGGTAGGCATAAATCAGCCCATCGGCGCGCTGCTGCTCGACGCGTCCTGGGGTGTCGCTCGGCGCTGCGGCGGCGCTGCTCACGTCATTCGTCGTTGGCGCGGGACGGGCGAAACCAAGATCGAAGCCAGTAAAGAAAGTCTGCCAATCACGATCCACACTTGCCGGATCGGCTTGCCATTTGGCGTATAATTCTTCCAGATGCTGGACGTTGGTGATCGAAGCGAAGGAAGAGGGAGCGGCCATGTGGTTGGTACCTAAAAAGCGGTCAGTGAGCGCGGCGTCAACATTTGGGCGAGAGACTGTGCGAAAGGCTGTGCGAGAAACGGCTGACTTTCGGCGGATTTGAGCTCGTAGGAGACAAATTTCCGAAAGCGTGCCGAAGCATGCGTCGTAAAAAGGGCCTGAGCAATGACCAGCCAACCTCTTGTCGGCTATCTCGCACAGTATATTGTGCGGCCATGGCAACCAACCTCGACGTTGATATCGGTGCAATCGAAACGCTCATGCAGCTGGGAACTTTTCGCAGCAAGCGCGAAGCGGTGGACGCAGCGGTCGCGGAGGCGATCTCGTATCGCAAGCAATTAAAGGCGTTGGAGTTCCTGGGCACCATCGACTTCATTACGCAGGTTGCGTCCGCGCCAGCGGAAGAAGTGGAATAGGTCATGCCAGCAGAAATGACCATCAGAGATCATCGTGATTACGGTGATTGGATCTTTGGTTCGATAATGCTTGGGGTAACGGTTTTGGTAAACATTGCCTTTTGTAATACATTTATCGCACAAATTTCTAATTTTTACGGTCTCATCATGTTCGCAGTTATGGTGTTGGTGTTTAATGTGTTTTTTGGTTTCGTCTGGTTCCCAGGACCATTCATCTCTCGAACACTCACGCTTCGTGGAAACGAGGCAATTTACGAAAGGAAATTTGCTGGCATGTGTATTCAAAAAGAGCTCTTAGATAGAAAGTTCGTATTGATCCGCAGTGAGATCGGGCCTGGTTTTCCGGCGTCCAAAAGACGCACTTGGATTGAACTAGGCGAAATAAAACTCTATGTGCCAAACGATTTCAAGCAAAGCATGCAATGATAAATAGGATCATGGCTAGCAGATGAAACCGGTTCTTCCCGATCTCGACATCTGGTTGAAAGCCTTCAGCCGACAGGATCCAGACCCGCTGGTGGTGCATGGATTCAAAGGTGGAGTCGAACGTCGGCAGGTGTTTTTGCTGGGACTGGTGCGGCAAGCCTTGCTGGCGCGGACTCGTGACGAGCGTCAGTTTGCGCGCTTATCGCGGGTTCTGTATGGCTTTCCTGATGTGACGGTTTTGGCCGCTGATCACGTTCGCGCCGCCGCCTTGGTTCAAGCTCAACGTCGTCAGCGTCGCGTCCTCAGTCCATGGCAGGCGCTGTTGTGGGCCGTAGCTGAACGCAGCGGCGGTGTCATTTGGAGCGGCGCGCGAAGCTGGGCACCGCTCGCGGCGGCTGGATGCCCGGTGAGCAGTTCGCCTCCAGGGTGAGGTCCACTCGTTACTCACAAAATGGTTGGCGCGAATTGATTCTCAAAGCGGTTTGCCCTGCATTTTTTTAATTGGAATCCCAATGGCATTCTGCCCCACAGCCCAGGGTTGCGCATTTCGCGCAACCCTGGGAAAGGATCAAATCGAATGATCAACCCTTGTGTGTATCATGTCTTTTAAAAGCACGAAGCGCACCTTTGGGTGCGCTTCGTGTATTCGTCATCAAAAAACCAAGCAGCTTAACCGCTACAGTTTCCGCCTCAGCTCAACAAATCCTTAATCGTATCGCGCTCGCCCACCAACTCCGCATTGGTCGCGGCGATTTTGGTTTTGGCAAATTCGTCGTGCGCAAAACTCTTATCGATGGTGTAGGTCCCAAGCGCCGTAGTGCGCACGGGCATTCCTGCCCAAATACC
This sequence comes from Planctomycetota bacterium, assembly GCA_043775355.1. Lineage (GTDB taxonomy): Bacteria > Planctomycetota > UBA11346 > UBA11346 > UBA11346 > BOG-1363. The sequence goes on along the minus strand of JAYVSL010000112.1, from coordinate 223 downwards.
TTCACTGAAACCATAGCTGCCGTCACTGTAAACCGCGATGGAATGCAAGGTGTTGCCGACGGTCATCAAGGCTTTGACGTGGTCGATCAAGGCGTTGGCGGCGGAGGTTGCGCTCGATACGCCGCGTGCTTCAAGAATCGCTGCGCCGCGTTTGCCGACGGTGGGAATGAAGGTGTCTTTCAGCCAGGCGTGATCGCTGATGACTTGGGGGACTGGCTTGCCG
>JAYVSL010000111.1:0-11114 GCA_043775355.1 Planctomycetota bacterium | reverse complement strand
GAGGAGATCTTACTCGCGTTCAGTCGCCAACCTGACCAAGTGGATGCTGAGGCGATTAACGCCTGCTTCCGCTCGCTGCATACGATCAAGGGCTGCTCTGGTTTTCTCGATCTTCCGCGCATTCAGCACTTATCGCATGCCGGAGAACAAATTCTTGATGCCTTGCGGACGCACGAACTGAACGGTTCGGCGGCGGTTTTCGACGCGTTGTTGTTGACCGTTGCTCGCCTGCAAGAACACGTCGCGCAATTAAACGGGCAAGCCGCGACGGTGCCAGAGACTGATGATGATTGTGTTCAGCAATTGGAAGGCCTGCGTCGCGCGCCAGTTGCGTCTGCGACGACCCCAACGCTCTCTGCCGTGCTAGCATCAGTCGGCGGAACGGCCAGCACCCCAGTCGCTGTGACGTTGGATGCGATCAGTGCAGCGATTTCCGAATTGATTGTTACGGGCGCTGGTGATGTCGCGGCAATTACGTCTGTGGTCGAGCGTCTTGCTCAAAGAATGTTGAACGGTGCGTGGAATCCGCAGGCCCGTTCGGTGATGACGCGGATGCGTCATTTACTTGATGGTTTATCAGGCGCGACGGCGATGGAAAATTTCCAACAAATTTTGAAGCAATGTGGACAGCTTGACGCGCTGCAACGGGCGATGTCAGAGTCGGGTTCAGATTTTGCCACGCCCGCACAGATCAGCGTTACCGGTGGTTCAGCGCCCATGCAGCCGGGCGACGCCCTGGGTGAATTTATTTCTGAGGCAACCGAATTACTCAACCAGGCTGAATCCACCGTGATCGGTCAAACCAGCTTTGATGCGGAACAGGTCAACAGCATTTTCCGTGCTTTTCACACCGTAAAAGGCATGGCGGCGTATCTCGATCAACCGGCGGTTGAACACGGCGCGCATCGTTTTGAAGCGCAAATTCAGGCCGTGCGTGACGGCAGCGAAAAAGCGGATGAAAGTTTTGCCGCCAACGTGTTGAAGGGGGTTGATGCCCTGCGTGAATTGGTTGCCGGCGTCAAACGCGAACTGGTCACGGGGATTCAGGCCAGCGCGGCCTCAAGAGCTGGAGAGAAGCCATTGGCCCACAGTGCGCCGTCTTCCGAATCGAGTGCTACAGCGGGTGAAACCCAAACGACCACTGGCCCAGCCGGTGAACGCCTGGGCGATTTACTTGCTGATGTTGGCGTGTCACGCCAGGTCATCGAACAAACGGCGGCCACACTCAAACCGGGTGAACGCATTGGTGACAAGCTGGTTGCCGAAGGCGCGGCGACGCGCCAACAAGTTGAAAAAGCGGCATCGGCTCAACAGGCGCTCAAATCATCCGGCGATGTTTTTTCACGGGTCGCAACGGCGAAGCTGGAAGAGCTGATGAACCAAGTCGGCGAACTGCTGATCGCGCAAGCGATGGTGCAACATAATCCTGAGCTTCAGCCGAACTCACATCTGGCGCAGGCTGTCGGTCGCCAGGGCCGGATCTTGCGCAATCTGCAAGTATTGTCCTTAAGTCTGCGCATGGTGCCGCTGCGTGGCACGTTCCAAAAAATGGCGCGGGTGGTGTACGACACTGCGAAAAAGCTGGGAAAACAGGTCGATTTCACCTTAGGCGGCGAAGACACCGAAATCGATCGCACGCTCGCCGAAACCATGGGCGATCCGTTGATGCACATGGTCCGCAACGCGATTGATCACGGCATCGAAATGCCAGATGTGCGGACGAAAAATGGCAAACCGCTCGCCGGAAAAATTCGCCTCGAAGCTTTTCAAGCCGGCGACGATGTGGTGATTCGCTTGATCGACGACGGCGGCGGCATGGATCCGCAACGACTGCGCGCCAAAGCGATTGAAAAAGGTTTGATTGATCCCAATACGCCGATGGATGAACAGGCGTGTTTCCAAATCATCTTTTTACCCGGATTTTCAACCGCCGCGAAAGTCACCGATGTCAGTGGTCGCGGCGTTGGTATGGATGTCGTTCGCCGTCAGGTGGAAGAAGCCAACGGCACCGTACATATTGATTCGATCATCGGCAAAGGCACGACGTTTACCATTCGGCTGCCGATGACCACGGCGATTCTCGATGCCATGCAGCTAAAAGTTGGCGATGAAAATCTGCTGATGCCGATTGGGAGCATCGTCGAAATGTTACGGCCGCAACCGGGTCAGGTGCAGACGATTCTGAATCGTGGGCATGTGATTGAACACCGCACACGCACGCTGCCGTTAATCAAACTTGGCGAAGCGCTGGGCATTCCTGGTTGCGAATGCGATCCAGAACGCGCCATCTTGGTCGTGATCGATAATCGTGGATCTGATTACGTTATGCAGGTCGACGCGATTCTTGGGCAGCGTCAAGTGGTGATCAAACCATTTGATGACGGCGTAGTCCATCATCCCGGCACCAGCGGCACGACGATTCTGGGCGATGGCCGCGTCGCGCTGATCCTTAATCCCACTTTCTTGGTTCAGCATCAAACCGCGGCATCAGCCGTCTAACCCCATTCAACGTTCGATCATCCAAGGAATTTTCTCATGAAGCTCGGTACCAAAATCATGTCATCCGCTGCCATCGCGGTGATGATCGCCACCATCGGCAGCATTATCGTCACTTTCATGATCTTGCGTGAAAAACAGATTAAGCAGACCCACGACGTGATGGAGTCGATGATCAAACAAGCCGAAACGGTACGCGAGAACTTTGATCGCCTGCAATCGGCAGGGGCTTTCGATATTCCGAAGATGGTGGCACAGACCAAGACCGTCGCGCTCGATAAATCAGATCTTTACCAGACCATTCCGGTGGTGGCGGCATGGCAGTCGATTGAAAAAGTCGCGCAAGCGGCGGGGTTTGCATTCGAAACCCCGACCACTCCCAAGATCAAAGAACGCAATTCCAAAAATGCATTCACGTCAGATCTCAAGCCGATCTTTGATGCTTTTGATGAGAAAAAGGAAGATTATTTTTCGACCGAAAACGGAAAAATTCTTTTCGCCCGCCCAGTCAAACTCACAGAGAGTTGCCTGACCTGTCACGGTGATCCAGCGAATAGCCCAACTAAGAATGGCTTGGACATCGCGGGAAAGCGGATGGAAAACATGCACGTTGGCGATCTTAAGGGTGCCTTCGTGCTGTCGAAACCGATCGACTATAGCGAGGCCAATGCCGCTGCGCTGCGCGTGTCTTTTGTGGGACTGATTATTCTTGCTGGTGTCATGTTCGGCTTTTTCTTCATCAACCGTGGCATTACGCGGTCGCTGCAACAAGCGGTGACGGATCTGACTGCGTGCTCGAACGAAACGGCAAGTGCCGCAAATCAGGTCGCTGGTGGCGCTCAGTCCTTGGCCGATGGAACCTCGAAAACCGCCGCAGCCTTGGAAGAAACCAGCGCCAGCCTGGAAGAAATGGGTTCGATGGTCAAACAGACGGCGGCAAGTTCCAGTTCGGCGGCGACCTTGGCCGGTGAAGGACGCCAGGCTGGCGAACGCGGTTCGGCGGCGATGGGCGAACTCGCCAAGGCTATCCAGGACATCAAAGCCAATGCTGATCAGACCGCGAAGATTGTGAAAACTATCGATGAAATCGCCTTCCAGACCAATCTGCTGGCGCTGAATGCGGCGGTCGAAGCCGCTCGTGCCGGAGACGCCGGCAAGGGCTTCGCGGTGGTCGCCGAAGAAGTACGCAACCTCGCCCAGCGTGCGGGTGAAGCGGCGCGCAATACCGCAAGCTTGATCGAAAATTCGGTCAAGGCGGCGGATAACGGGGTGATCTTGGCGAAGAACGTCAACGAGATCGTCGGTCAAAGCACCACGGCCAGTCGCAAGATCAATGATCTGGTCGCAGAGATCGCCGCGTCAGCGAAAGAAGTTGCGCAAGGCATCGAACAGGTCAGCAAGGCCGTCCGTCAGATGGACCAAGTGACCCAATCGAATGCCGCAGCGGCGGAAGAAAACAGCGCAGTGGGCGAAGAGCTTTCAGCACAAAGTATGACCCTCAACAGCTTGGTGGTCGGGCTGGATGTGATGGTGCGTGGGGCCGACGCCCAGCCCCAGCAAAACCGCACCAGTGCAAAAGCAAAACCGACCAAGGGCCATGACGCCTGAGGTCATCGACCTCAGCGATCCTCAGCATCCATTCATCTCATAACCTAAACAAACCCTGCATACATCGGAGTGTCCCATGGCTTCATCAACGGCTACCCCAACCACCGGTCGCGTGACCGGAACTTACCTGACCTTTCAGGTGGGGCCGGAAGAATACGGCATCGAAATTTTCAAGGTTCGGGAAATTATCGGCATGTTGCCGATTACCCCGGTACCTGGCTCACCACCGGAAATGATCGGGGTGATCAATCTGCGCGGCAAGGTCATCCCGGTGATCAGTATTCGCACGCGCTTCGGCATGCCGGCGGCAGAATCCCATCCGCATAATGTTATCATCGTGGTCGAAAACCGGCAGGGCGAAATCGGCATTGCCGTTGATCGCGTCGCCGAAGTCGCGCGTTTCACCGACTCAGAAACCGAAGCGCCGCCGGCGTATGGCTTGGCGGTCGATACCACCTGCGTTTCCGCCATTGGAAAATCGCAGGGCCGCATCCGCATCTTACTCGATATCGCCCGCGTTCTGGGCGACACCTCGGCTTGAACGCCGACCGCATCAACACCCATAACCTCATCAATCCTTTACGAAAGAAACCTCATGAAACTCGGAACAAAAATCTCGCTCGGCTTCACGGCCGTCCTCTCTACTGGCATACTGTTGGGCGGGCTCTCGGTCTTGACCATGTACAGTTCGGTGGACCGAGCGACCACGTTGAGCACGAAATATGTGCCCAAAGCAGACTTAGCCGTGAATATAATGCGTAGCTCAGGGAACACCATGCTCGCAACAAGAAGCTACGGCTTGACCGGGCAGGAAAAATATCAGACGGATGCAAAAAAGCATTTTGGCGAACTCGATCTCAACATCAGTGCGGCAGACAAATTGGCAACAGATCAGAAATTACCAAAGTTTGCAGACAAGTTGGTGGATGCGAAAGTCCATGCCAAGGAATTCGCTGAAAAATTCAAACAAACCGAAGAATGCATGGCCAAATTGGTTGCGGTATATGCGACCATGAATACCAGCGCTGCTGAAATGACCAAGGGTGCCGATGCTTTTCTGGAGTCGCAATCCGAACTGATGCGTCATGAGCTGGAAGCGTCAAATGCGACCGTTCCTGCCGTAGAGGCGACCGGGAAAGGTTGGGTAAAACCACCAGCAGAAGCGGAAGGCGCAACCAAGGCAACGTCAGGGAATGATAAGCTGCAGCGTTTTGCCAAGGTTTCGCTGATGAGCAAAATCATTGCGAAAGTAGGGAAAATTCGCGTCGCCAGTTGGAAGGGGCAGGCCCAGCGCAATATGACCATCGTCAGTGAGGTCATGCCGGAATTTGATGAAGTCGACAAATTACTGCTCCAAGTCAAAGACCTCACCAAACTGGAAGAGCACCTCAAGGAAATAGCGGAAATCACCAAGGATGTCGCTGCGTACAAACACGGCGTCAATGAGATGTTGGCGCTGAACAAAGAGCTGAGTGACATCTCAGTGAAACGCGCTGAGGCAGGTCAAGCGCTTGGTGAGGTTGCCGACGCCGCTGCCAAAGAAGGACTCAATCAGTCGTCGGAAGAAGCCAAACTCAGCATGGATACGCTGAAAGCATCGTCAGAAACCGTGCTCGTCGGCTTGGCCGTGATGATCATCACCGGCGTCTTGTTGGCGTTCTTCATTACCCGTGGCATCACTCGCGCACTGATGCGCATGGTGACTGATCTGGCATCGTGTTCGGATGAAACGGCAAGTGCGGCGGAACAAGTGGCTGGCGGCGCGCAGTCCTTAGCTGACGGCACGTCGAAGACCGCCGCAGCGCTAGAAGAAACCAGCGCCAGCTTGGAAGAAATGGGTTCGATGGTGAAGCAGACGGCGGCCAGTTCGAGTTCTGCTTCAACCTTGGCCGGTGAAGGCCGTCAAGCCGGCGAACGAGGATCTGCCGCGATGATCGAATTGGCCCAGGCCATTCAGGACATCAAAAAGAACGCTGACCAGACCGCGAAGATTGTCAAAACCATCGATGAGATCGCCTTTCAAACGAATTTGCTGGCGCTGAACGCGGCGGTCGAGGCCGCTCGTGCCGGAGATGCGGGCAAGGGTTTCGCCGTGGTCGCCGAAGAAGTGCGCAACTTGGCCCAGCGTGCCGGTGAAGCCGCACGTAACACCGCGAGCTTGATTGAGAGCTCGGTCAAGGCGGCGGATAACGGCGTCGTTTTAGCGAAAAATGTAAACGAAATTGTTGGCCAAAGCACGACCGCCAGTCGCAAGATTAATGATCTGGTTGCTGAAATCGCAGCGTCAGCCAAAGAAGTTGCCTTGGGCATCGAACAAGTGAGCCAAGCCGTTCGTCAGATGGATCAAGTCACTCAGGCCAACGCTGCTGGTGCCGAAGAAAACAGCGCAGTGGGCGAAGAGTTGTCGGCCCAAAGCCAGACGCTCAATGGTCTGGTGGTTGGTCTGGATGTGATGGTGCGCGGGGCTGCGGCAGAACGTCAAACCCATGCAAGAGCGCCAGCACGAAGCGCTGCCAAGACCGCGACGAAGTCGGCGTCGTTTTCAGCCAAACCAACGCTGTCAAGCAGTGGTAAGGCAGCCAAGTCAGCCGCAAGTAAAGTCATCCCATTCGATGACGACGGCGGCAACGACGCCCAGACCCTCAGTAAGTTTTGAGTTATCCACGGTTCAATCACCATACCATTCATTCATCCCATTATCTTAAACCCATACGAAGGAAATATCCTATGCGTTCATTATCATCGCTGTTCATGCTCTCATTATTTTTCACCGGCTTCTGCACCGCAGAAGATCACGGTCACCACGCTGACGCCAAGTCAGCTCCGGCTGCTGCCACACCAGCAGCTCACGGCGCAACCACTGGCGGAGAACCGGCAGCGCAAGGCCTTGACGCGAAACATGCGTTGGAGCGTTTGCTGGAAGGAAACCAGCGTTTTGTCGGCGATTTGACCATCAAGGGTCACAAGGATTCCGAGCGCCGAGTCGAAGTCGCCAAAGGTCAGCATCCCATCGCCATCGTAGTGTGCTGTTCAGATTCGCGCGTTCCACCTGAACAAGTGTTCGATGTCGGCTTGGGCGATATCTTCGTTATTCGCGTGGCCGGTAACGTCGTCGACGCGATTGAATTAGGCTCGATTGAATATGCCGCAGCGCATCTGCACGTGCCCTTGGTGGTGGTCATGGGCCACGAACGTTGTGGTGCTGTCACCGCAGCGATTTCAGGCGATCCGGCTCCGGCTCATGTGCTGTCGATCGTCGATAAGATTCAGCAAAATCTTGTTGGCAGTACGCCAGCTCCTGGTGATGCGGTTGATCAAGCGGTCATCATCAATGCCAAGGCCGTTGCCCGTCAAATTTCTGCTTCAGCACCGTTGCTGAAAGACATGGTCGCCGCAGGAACGGTGACCGTGGTGGCCGTGCGCTACGACTTGGATGATGGCGTGGTCAAAGTCCTGCCCTGAATGAACGCCGTTTCGGTGGTCTTTCGATGCCCTCATGCGTTTTCGGATGATTCGGTCACGAGCCCCAACGGGGCGGATTAAGATAGCCCAGGGCAACGCCCTGGGAAACGTGGGCCGGTGGACACGGAGCCCTGAAGGGGCGGCCAAACGATGGTCGATTCGGTCGCCCTTTCAGGGCTTTATCGACAAATGGCCATCAACCCAGGGCGTTGCCCTGGGCTCCATTAAGCCGCCCCGTTGGGGCTCCCGCGATAATGACTCACTTCGAGACCTTGATCGCATGCGAGACGTAAAAACGACAACCTGCCCTGAACCAAGGCCGCACCGCATATGAGTGATCCCATCGCTGACATCATGACCATCGCCTATGAGGTGGCGGGTATTAACTTCAGCGATGGCAAGCGCTCGATGATCGAAGGTCGTTTGGGCAAGCGCCTGCGGCAACTCGACTGCGGGTTGGGCGACTATGTTGAGCGGGTGCGTAAAGATCCCAAAGAAATGACCGCGATGTTGGATTTGTTGACTACGAATCACACGGCGTGGCGGCGCGAACCGGCGCATTTCGACGACTTGGAAAAGCGGGTGATTCCGGCGGTGGCGAAGGCGCAAAAAAGTGCCAGTCGGCCACGCCTACGCATTTGGTGTGCGGCTGCCGCCACGGGAGAAGAACCGTGGACGATCGCTTTAAGTTTGGTGCGGGCGTTACCGGACATCGACCATTGGGATGTCGCGATGCTGGCGACGGATATTTCGACGCGAGCTTTGGACCGGGCAAAAGCCGGGCGTTATGATGAAGCTCGCATTGAGGCGTTGTCGTCGGCCGACCGCGCGCTGGCGGTCGAACAAGTCGAGGCGGGTCCGCCAGCGATGTTTTCAGTCAAACCGCAACTGCGCAAATTGGTCAACTTCGCGCGGTTGAATTTGATGGAGCCTTGGCCGATCAAAGGCCCGTTCGACTGTATCTTCTGCCGCAACGTGATGATTTATTTCGATCACCCAACGCAAGAAAAGCTCGTCAATCGCATGGCTAAGTTGTTAGTCAAAGGTGGCACGCTGTACGTCGGTCACTCAGAAAGTTTGTCGGCCATCAATCACCCTTTACGCGCAAGCGGACCGGCCACGTATGTCGCCTGATACTCTGCAAGATGCCGGTCGCGTGGTCGTGGGCATTGGCGGGCTTGAAGCCCGACGTGCTGAGCGCGGCATGATTATCACCCATGCCCTGGGCAGTTGTTTAGGCATCGTGGTGTACGACCCCCATTCCAAGGTCGGCGCGATGTTGCACGCGCAACTACCGCTCAGTCAGTTGAGCGCGGATCTGGCGCGTCAAAGTCCGGCTCGTTTCGTTGATCTCGGAATTCCGTTGTTGTTCAAAGCGGCAGTCGACCTGGGGGCGAATCGTCGTTTGCTGCGCGTCACCGTGGCCGGTGCCGCCAACATGATCGCGACGACCAATGATTTATTCAATATCGCTACGCGTAATGTCACCGTGATGCGCAAATCGTTCTGGCAGCTCGGCGTCTTGCTGGCGGGTGAAGATATCGGCGGCACGAGTCCGCGAACCATGACCCTGAAACTCGATACCGGTGAAACGGTGATCGAATCTCAGGGTAAAAAATACTTACTGTAAGGACATATCATGGCTTTCACCGTTCTTGTGGTCGATGATAATCGCATGATGCGGGGCATGGTCTCGCGTGCGGTCAGCATGTCAGGCTTGTCAGTCGCCCAATTATACGAAGCCGGTGACGGCGCGCAGGCATTAGCGGTGATGCGCAGCCAGTGGATCGATCTGGTGCTGCTCGACATCAATATGCCGGTGATGGATGGTGAACAGTTTCTCACTCATGTGCGCGCTGATGCAGGATTACGTGGAACCATGGTCATTGTGGTATCGACCGAGTCTTCGCAGCCGCGCATTGCCCGCTTCAAAGAGATGCAGGCGGGTTTTATCCATAAACCATTTCGCCCGGAACAATTGGTCGCGGCAGTCAACGAGCTGATGGCCGGGAAGGTCGGAGGTGCCTTATGAATGATGAAGAATATCTGATGGTGGTAGCGAATGTCGCTGAAAACCTGGCATTTTTGATGCCCACCGGCGTCAGCGAATCCGAAGACGATGCGTGGCAGACTCAAGTTCAAGTGCAGTGGGTCGGCCCCGATGGCACGCGTGGACGGATTGTTGTCGCATTGGATCGCGGTGCAGCAGAAGCGACGGCTGCCAATCTACTCGGTTTGTCGCCTGGGGAACCGCCAGCTGGGCAAGACGTGCAAGATGCTTGCAATGAATTGGCCAACGTCATCGCGGGAAATATCTTGCCGGTGAAGTATGGCGAAAACCACGAATTCCATCTGCACCCACCGATGGCTATGGCGATTGCACCATTATCTGGCCGCACGGTCGTGCGCTTGGCTTTGGTCGAAGGCGTGATTGGCGTGGCCATTGAAGGCGATGCGGACAATTCGCGTATTTTGAAAGCGGTACGAGTACCGCCAGATCAGCGCGCATGATTTCCGTGCTGGTAGTCGATGACAGCGCCACCGTGCGGCGCGTGCTGACTGAGGGATTAAACCGTACTGGTGACATTCGCGTGGTCGGCACGGCGCAAGATCCGTACGTTGCGCGCGAAAAAATCGTCGAACTGAAACCCGATGTCATCACTTTAGACGTCGAAATGCCGCGCATGGATGGCATCAGTTTTTTGGCAAAAATCATGCAACATCAGCCGATGCCAGTGGTGGTGATTTCCAGTTTGACGCCCGCTGGTAGCGAAGAAGCCATGAGAGCGTTTCAACTCGGCGCGGTCGAGGTCCTCTGTAAGCCGGGTTCGGCCTACGATGTTGGTGATGCGGTGCCGCGTCTTGCCCGGGCGATTCGCGCTGCCGCCGTGGCACGTTGTCGTGGCCCGCGTTTGGCGTTGCCGGAAGTGACCAAGCAGCCGCTGCAGGTCAGGTCGCTGGCGCGAACGTCAGATAAAATTTTAGCCTTGGGCGCGTCGACTGGCGGCACCGAAGCGTTGCGCGAAGTGCTGTCGACGCTGCCTGGCGATTGCCCAGGAATGGTCATCGTGCAACACATGCCGCCGATGTTCACCGCTTCCTTTGCGCAGGGCCTGAATCGCACCAGTCGGGTACAGATTACCGAAGCCAAAGGCGGCGAACCGCTGTTGCCTGGCTTGGCCTATGTCGCGCCCGGCGGTCATCATATGGTGGTGGTGCGCAATGGTGCGCATTATCAGGTCGAATTGCGTGAAGGACCGGAAGTTCATTACCAGCGGCCAGCCGTCGATATCACCTTTATGAGCGTCGCGAAAGCAGCGGGCGCCAATGCGGTCGGCGTCTTGTTAACCGGCATGGGTCATGACGGAGCGGCGGGCCTGAAAGCCATGCGTACCGCTGGGGCGCATACGATTGCGCAAGACGAGGCCAGTTGCGTGGTGTTCGGCATGCCCAAGGCCGCTATCGAATGTGGTGGCGCAGCGGAAGTGGCGTCGCTGACCAGTATGTCCGATCGTATTCAACACGCGCTGCGGCGGCTTGAAGCATAA
>JAYVSL010000110.1:0-9169 GCA_043775355.1 Planctomycetota bacterium | reverse complement strand
GAAAGGCAAAATAACGGGAGCGCGGCAACGGTGTCGGCGGTTGTGCGCCAATTGCTGGCTCAATCGGCATTCGTTATCAGAAATCGTCCGCGCCGAGTTTGACGTTGCCAGTGGTGCGTCGTTTTACCGGCGTGGCCTTGGGCATCGCTGCCAATGTCTTTGGCGTTTGGCTGGCATACCAAACCAGCAGATCGCGGCTCAGATCAACGATCGCCGGGTCTGCCTGCGGGTTGGCAGTGATGGCGGTGAGGCGTGCCTGCGCGCGGGCGTGTTCGCCTTCGCTGGCATCAAGCAACGCCGTCGCCCACAGCACCAAATCCTGATCCCCGGGCGACAACGTCGTAACGGTCTGTGGATCGTTCACTCCATCGAGCGCCCCAAGCGCTGCCAGGTAGCCAGCATCTTTGGGTTCGCCGGCCTGTTCTTCCAGGCGTTTGAAATCGGGCGGTGGTTTGCCGCATAGCCGGTGCGATGCGTGGGCAAGCAGACACAGGGGCCGCAGATCATTTTTCACGATCCACAAGCTGGCGTTGCCAATGCCGTCAACGAGGAGCGGCTGCGCGGCGGTGAAACCGCCAGTCGACAGTGTCACGAGCATGTGCAGGTAGCTGTTTTCTGGCTGGGATAGGAATTCTTTCTGGGACTCGATGAAAGCCGGTAGACGTTTTTCATCGCGCAGATGGCTGACCAGCAGGCGATTTTCCGAAAACCCCTGGCTAAGGAATTCCTGATTCCGCAACAGTCGTAGACCTTCATCGATATCTGCGCCAGACGACATGAATAAGCAGTTGATGATTGGTGACTGACCGATGCGAGCCCCAGCTTTTTGACCAGCTAGAAGTACCGGCAAGAGTGGCCGGAATTGTCGGTGTGACGTCGCGTAGTTGTTGAGATACATTTGTATATCTGAACGCCACGGAATGGTGGCAGCCCAGGCAAAGGTGGTTGCGTTCACGCCCGTAAGCTGTTCGAAGGCGGTACGTTCTTGACGTGCTTCCAAAGCGCGCGCTGACAATCCCGCAGCATGATCAGGTCCGTGGGCAAAAAACTGCGGCGGTACGGCGGTGAAGTCTTTCGCTCCTGGCGGTTTCCACAGCAGGCGGCATTCGGAGTTTTCGCCGCGAAATTCATAGTCGAGCCAGAGCGAAATCCAGCCAGCCGCCAAGGCCTCGTAGGTGGTCGTGGTGCGAGCCGCTGACTCTGGGAACAACGTGGTGCTTCGTCGATCAGCCAGTACGCGTTCGCCGATGGCAGCTTTGAAATATCCATCACTGACCAGTTGGAATTGATACGCACCGGGTGTCTCAATTTTCAGCCAGCCATCCCAACTGATGGCATATTCACCATCACCATGCCGCTGAAGCAGAGGCCGATCTTTTGGGGTGTCGATGAGCGCGGCATTCCAGAGCGACGTTGGCGCGTGGTCTGTCCAATCGAACTGGCGAACCTGTGGATCAAAATTCATGGCATAGGAACGCAGGTCGGCATCGGCCGGGCTGCGTGTGGCGGCGCTGCGGGTGACATCCGGCATCGCGATATCGCAGTACCAAGCGGCCTTTAGCAGATGATTGAGGCCGGACCGGGCATGAACGCCGTTGCTTATCTGCCAGTGCGCGAGCACGTCGGCGACGATGGGTGCAGCAAGGTCGGCGCGCCGTTTCGCCAAGCGGGCGATGACCGTGATCAATTGCCGATCCGGCAGCGGATGTGCTCGCGCCCGCTCAGTGAGAATGGCCTTGCTCAACGCCTCCGTCGCCGTTTTCGGACTCGGTTCATCCAGGTTGTAAAATCCGGGATCGGTCAGGCCAATCCCGACTGCGGTGGTAAGCACGGCTTCTGGCAGCGTGGTTCGCAAGACAGCGCCGAATGCTTGGTCATGTGCGGCGAAATTTTCCTCACTCGGATAGCCAGGCAAACGCTTCCACACGCCGATGTAAGAAAAGTACGCGGCATCGCAGAGTCGACTGCGCACCCATTGCGCCACGTCGCCAATGCCGATCAGCAGGTGGCGACCATCGGCGCCGCGAATGCCCTGCTCACCATCGCAGTGCGCGAGCGCGATTCGCTCGGCGACGGCAAAGGCCTTGGCGTTGTCGTAGGCCATTGCCTGAGCACTGCGTTGGAGGTCGGCCAGCACGCGGTCGCGCCCGGCAGCAGGATCGCTAGTCGCATCTAAGGCCGTGAGCAGTTCGCGTGCCTCGCTGAGCGCCGTGGCATCGTCGATCTGGCGTCCTCGCAGCAGCAGGGCGATGCCCGCCACGGCTTCTCCGGCCAGACAGGTCGCGTCTTCGATTTGATAATTTAATTCCCACACGGATCGGTGGACGACGTAGGGATCAATCAGCGTCAGAGACTCGGCAGACATACCAACCATCATCGCACGGGTGCGATGAAACAACACCATGCTGGCATAATCCGTCAGCGCACTTCGCCTGGGCACGGCATTCAAAAGCCGCCAATCGGTCGTTGCCAGCGCACGCAGAGCCACGCCGTGGAGCGATGCGGGATTTGCTGGCAGACTATCAAGCGCAGCGACAACGCCTTTCGCATCGCCGTCAAGCAGTTGCACCCATAATTCAGGTGCAGCGGCTTCTAGCGAAACCGGTTTAGCACCACCACGCGCGACGCGACGGCGATCGACCAACACGCGCGCATAATTCAGCCACGGACCGAAAGCACCATCGACCTCAGGATGTCCGTTGAAGGATAACGTCACGTACGCGCCAATTGCTCTGCCAAGCAGTGTCTGGTCGTCTGGCTTCGCATCCAACGCAGTACGCAGGCTGGCAAGGCAGCGCACGGCATGTGCCGGGCGCAGATCAGACCAGGGATCGAGCACCTCTGCGGCATGGGCGCGAGCGATCAACAGGTTCAAGATCAGGCCAACGAAAAGGACCATGGCCGAGCCCCGTCCTAGCGGAATCACGGTGAACGATGTTTTGGGAGAGGAAATCAGTTTAGCAGTAAGGCGCATGGCTGGCAGGTTCTCCAACAGCGTGCGAATGCCAATAGCGCAAACTGACGAGTACACGGTTGGTAGTCGGCAGTCGTCAACGCGACGTGAAAATCGACCGCAAAAGACAGGCCCATGGAGACTTCCGAATTTCCTGACTTTCCGATTTTGTGACGGTGGCAATTATCCCGCCGCTATGGCGAAGAAAAAAAGTTCGAGTTGGATTCCGTCGTGGTTGCGTCATCGCGCTTTGTTGACGGGTGAGGTCATTCTTTCAGTCGGCGTGGTGCAGGAATTGATTCAGCGGCAGGTGACCCACTTGGCGTGGCCGCACTATGGCAAAGTGCTGTGGATCATGGGCTGCACGCTTGGGGTTTTGGGCGTGTTGCTGTTGGTGATTCGCGCGGTGGTGAAACGCAGTTTGCTGAAAACGCATGAAGTCGTGCAAGCCATTCCCGTACCGACGCCGCTGATCTTGGTGCATGCGCTGCTCTACGTGGGGTTGTTTTATTTGTACGCTTGGGTGTGGGCGCTGCCGGTGTGGCCACTCAGTATTTCGGGATGAACGCGAGCGGGCGTCTGCTGCGGTCTTCGTTGGTCTGGTGGGTAGGTGTTACTCGCATGGACCAGGCATCCTGGTTCAGCAGCGAGTCCCTGCTGGCAAGCATGCTTGGCCGCATAAATTCCGGCGCGCTTACCGCGATGAAATCGCTTTCGTTGCGGTTGGTCAGATCTTCACCTCGTCACCCGTCAGGATCGCTTATGCTCTGCTCTCTGCGCCAGTTTTGTTCGGCAACATTATTATCTACGGCGCTGATGGCGGGCGCGGCAGAGCTTGAGCCGGGTTTAATCGGTGAATTTTTTACCATCGATAATCCGAGTACGTTTCCAACCATCGCCGCTGATCGACAGCCGACGTTGGTGCGAATTGAACCGCGAGTTGCGTTTGATGAAGTGAACGAAGGTGATTTTTATGGGACGCGGTTGACGACCAATTTTTACGCTCGTTGGAGCGGCGTGCTGAAGATCACCGCGCCGGGTCTTTATAAATTTGCTTTGGATTCCGACGACGGCTCGCGCTTGAGCATTGATGGGAAAGTGGTGGTGAATAATGGCGGTGTTCATGCGATGCATCGTCAGACTGGCGAGACTCAGCTGACGACGGGCGAACATACGATTCTGATTGAGTATGTGCAGGGCGGCGGTGGCGCTGGTTGCGTGGCGTGGTGGACGCTGCCTGGCGAATCAGACGATAGTCCCATTTCGCGCAAGGCGCTATTCCATGTCAAAGGCAGCGAGGCCATCGCCTTCGATAAAGCCGCTTGGGAAAAGCGTCCGAGCGAAGCATCGACGAAGATCAGGGCCGAATATGGCCCGTTTAGCACGTACACCGTTGAGGCCTCATTTCCGACACCGAGCAATTACGCCTACAAAGGCGTGGTGGTGAAACTGGTTGACGACGGCAAGGCAAACCTGTGTTTTGATACCGAATTGATGCGCGTGTCGTGTGCCTGGGATGGTGGCTATTTAAAAATGCCGCGCCAACGCGATGGCATTGAGGGCCATCCGCTGGTGACCAATGAGCCGATTTTCGGCACCAATCCTGGCCCAGGCTGGGCGAAGGGCGGCAGCTTCAGTGATCCACGCACCGCTAAGCAAGGCCCGTTGCCGGCCGATTGGGCGAAGTGGAAAGGAATCTATCTCGATGGTCGCACGGTGGTGTTGTCGTACACGGTTGGCAGCGCAGCGGTGCTCGAATCACCGACGTATCTCGATGGCGCGGTCCTGCGTCGGATCAATATAAGTTCTACCAACGAAGCGCTGACCATGGTGGTGGCAGAAGAAAAGGGCGACGTGGTCGTGACCGGCGCCACGGCAACGCTGGGTGCTGAAGTGATGACGGCGGTGTCGCTCATCGGTGATCCAACGGGCGCGAAGTTGGAGGCATCCGCTGGACGGCTGCATCTGACGCTTGCGGCGGACAGCAAGCCACGTTCGTTCATTCTCGCTTATGCACGTGGAAACAAAGATCAGGCGCTGGCAAAAGTCGCAGCGGCGGCATCAGTTAAAACCGCTCCAGCAGATTTATCGGTTCACACCAAGGGCGGTGCGCTGCGTTGGGGCAAGCCACTGACGACGGAATTGAAAGAAGGAACGGGCAAAGGCGCCTACGTCGTCGACACCATCACGATTCCCAATGACAACATCTGGAAATCGTACATGCGCACCACCGGCATGGACTTCTTCGCCGATGGTCGCGCGGCGCTGTGCACATTGGATGGCGACGTGTGGATCGTTTCCAACTTTGCCAAAGGCGGCAAGCCGACGTGGCAACGTTTCGCCACCGGCATGTTTCAGCTGCTCGGCCTGAAAATAGTTGAGGGCAAAGTGGTGGTGCTCGGACGTGATCAGCTGACGGTGTTGCACGATCTCAATAGCGATGGCGAGGCGGACTTTTATCAGAATTTGAATAACGACTGTTTGGTCACCAATAATTACCACGAGTTCGCGCTTGATCTGCAGGCCGATAAGGCCGGGAACTTGTACTACGCCAAAGGTTCGCCCTGGCCGCCAGAAGTCACCAGTTCCCATCAGGGATGCATGATGAAAGTGGCGAAAGACGGCTCGAAACTTGAGATTTTCGCGACCGGCCTGCGGGCGCCGAATGGCCTGGGCATGGGTCCACAGGATCAGCTAACGTTTAGTGACAACCAGGGCCATTGGATGCCAGCGTGTAAAGTAAATTGGGTGAAAGAAGGCGGCTTTTACGGTATGGTCACCGCTGCGCATCGTTCAACGGTGCCGACTGATTTCGATCGTCCGTTGTTCTGGTTGCCGATGAATATGGACAATAGCAGCGGCGGCGAAGGTTGGGTCAGCGGTGACAAATGGGGCCCGTTCGACGGACAGATGCTGCACACGTCATACGGCAAGGCGACCTTTTTTATCTGCTACCATGAAGAGGTTGGCGGAAAAATGCAGGGCGGTGCGGTGAAACTGCCACTCAGCTTTGTGTCCGGCGTCATGCGGATTCGTCAAAGCCCAAGTGATGGACAAATCTATGTGGTCGGCATGCGTGGTTGGCAATCTGACGGTGCACAGCCCGGTGCTTTCCAGCGCGTGCGTTGGACGGGGAAATCAGTCAATCTGCCGAAAGCGATCAAGACTCACAAAGACGCGATAGCGATTACGTTTACTGACGCTTTGAGCAAAGATTCCGCAACCGCAGACAACTTAGCGATCGAGGCGTGGAACTATAAATGGACGGAAGAATACGGTTCGCCAGAGCTGAAACCGTCTACTGGGAAAGAAGGTCATGACGTGATCGTGCCGAGCACCGTGACGTTGTCGGCAGACGGCAAAACGCTGACCATTGGTTTGCCTGGACTCAAACCGGTCGATCAATTGAAGATCAAATATAAACTCGAAACCGCCGCTGGCGAAACGGCGAGCAACGAAATTTATTATACGATCAATGCGGTTCCGTGACGCGGTCAGGGTCGCTTGTGACGCTAAGGCGCGCTCGACGCGCCTTAGCGTTTGAGTCGGATCCATCTACTTTGGCCATCTTGGAAAATCAGTAAGGTCAAATCGCGTTGTTCGCTGAGCGCTGAGGCGTCTCCTGCTGTACGGAGCTGACCTTGCGTGCGTTCGTGCATCAAGCGGTCTCCTGGCTTGAGCTTTGCTCGCTCTGCCAAGCTGCCGGCTTCGACACTGGTGATAACCAAACCTGCTTGGTCATCGGTGGAGACCCACAGGCCAAAACCGGTGATGGGAACGCCTTGTTTGAGTGCAGTGGCCTTGGCGGCAATGGTGAGTTTCGCCTGGATTTCATCGGCTGATATGGGCGTAACGAGTTGGTCAATTTCTTTACCGGCACGCCAAAGGCGTAACGTAATGGGTTGCTCAAGCGTGCTGCTGGCTACTCGCGATTGAAATTGTTGGATGCTGATGATGCGCGCTTGATTGATCGCAAGGATGACGTCTCCGACGAGCATGCCGGCTTTACCAGCTGGGCCATCCGGCACGATTCCAGTAACCAGCACCGCCTGGGTTTGAGTCAGACCCAGGGCTTGGGCTTTGTCAGAAGTTAAATCATCCATGGTAATTCCAACCATCGGACGGCGAACTTTTCCGTGCACGCGCAGATCGTCTGCGACTCGCCGGGCGAGGTTGGCGGGGATAGCGAAGCCGAGGCCGATATTTGCGCCGGTGCTACTTTTGATACTGGCGTTGATACCGATGACGCGTCCACGACTGTCGACCAAGGGTCCGCCGCTGTTGCCAGGATTAATCGCCGCGTCGGTTTGAATGAACGAATCGAAAATGCTCTGATAAATGCCAATCGAACGATCGGTTGCCGAAACAATTCCGGAGGTCGCGCTGTAACCAATGCCAAGTGGGTAACCAAGTGCGACGACCCAATCCCCGACTTTGACGCGATCGCTATCGTCCCAATCAAGAATTGGCAAATTCGGTACCTTGACCTTGAGCACGGCGAGATCGGATTCGACATAGACCCCAACATATTCCGCTTCGAGTTCACGATTATCGCTGAGTACGACTTGCACACGATCATAAGTCACGAGTTTACCGTCTGGGCCGGTCACAAATTTTTGTTCGTTGTTGGTTTGCACCACCACATGCGCATTGGTGATAATCCAGCTGGCCTGCTCATTGCTGTGGAACACGAAGCCAGAACCTTCGCCGACTTCGACTTCGAGTTTAGTCAATTCGCGGCTGCGAAAATTTGCGTAAAGGCGCTGTTCTTTCGTATGGATCGACACCACGCTAGGTGCCACCAGTTCATGGATCAGGTTGACCGCACGTGAAAAGCGTTCGAGTTCTTTCGACGCTTCCTTCAGCTCACTACGCAGTTTTTCGCGTTGACTATCTTCACTCGCGCAGACGAGCGAGGTGGCCAATACCAGCAATACAAGGTGACGGTAAAACATGATGACCTCCGACAGTGCCATAGGACGGAGCATCAGGCGGTACATTACCGCTTGATGTGCTCAGACGCCACCAAAGCGACGCTCGCGTGCCTGATATTCATGAAGGGCGGCGTGATAGACCGCAACGCCAAAGTCAGGCCATAATGGCAAAACGCTGATGTATTCGGCGTAGGTCGCCTGCCACGGTAAAAAATTTGACAAGCGTTGTTCGCCAGCCGTGCGAATGACCACATCGACATCCGGCGCACCGGGTGCGTATAAATGTGCCTGAACGGTTTCAGGAGTAATTTCTTGTGGGGCGAGTCGGCCAGCGGCAACTTCGGCGGCAATAGCACGACAGGCGTCGGTGAGCTCGTCACGTCCGCCGTAGCTCAGCGCCAAACTCAATACCATGGAACGATTATCGGCGGTTGCGCTGATGGTGTGATCAAGCGTGGCGCGCACGTTGGCGGGCAAGCGATGCAAACTGCCAATCGCTTCCAGGCGCACGTCGTTGTCCTGCAGCGTTGGTAATTCGCCGATCAAGAAGCGATCCAGCAATGACATTAAGAAATCAATTTCACGTTGCGGACGAATCCAATTTTCAGACGAAAATGCATAGAGCGTTAATCGTTCGATGCCAAGTTTAACACTTTCGGTGGTGATGGCCCGCACCACGTCAGCACCTTGTTGATGGCCGCGCGTACGATCCCAGGTGCGCGCTTTTGCCCAGCGACCGTTGCCATCCATGATGATAGCGACGTGCTTCGGCAGATGCAGCGGATCAAGTCCGGCGGCACGCGCGTAGTCACGAGGTTTTGCATGGGTAAGCGTCATCGCTGATGTTCTTCGTTGGCGATGTTCAGCGTACGACGATTTCTTCGCGGCCAGGACCGGTGCCGATCCATTTCACCGGCACGCCGATGCGGCGTTCGATGAATTCGATATAGCTGCGCGCTGCCGCCGGTAGATCAGCATAACGACGTACCAAATTGAGCGGAGTTTTCCAGCCGGGCATGACTTCGTACACCGGTTTCGCTCGGGCGAGATCATCAATGCGTGCAGGAATCGTGTCGATACGTTTCCCATCAACTTCGTAAGCGACACACACCGGAATTTCGCTCTCGGTATCCAAAATGTCGAGCTTGGTCAGGGCAATGGCATCAACGCCATTGAGGCGGCAAGAAAAACCAACCGCGACTAAATCAAGCCAGCCGCAGCGACGTGGGCGTCCAGTGGTAGCGCCGAATTCGCCGCCACGTTTGCGAATATCTTCGCCTTT
>JAYVSL010000109.1:0-16899 GCA_043775355.1 Planctomycetota bacterium | reverse complement strand
GGGGGTGCGGCGCTCACCATCCGCCACCTCCCCCGGCTTCGCGAAAAAAATCTCTAGCACATCAAAAAAAATCCCCCAGCGCGAGGCCGGGGGAAGTGGCGGATGGTGAGGGATTCGAACCGCAAAGCGGGTACGCCGCTCCGGCGTAGCTGGCCATCTGCATGGCCAGCGGCCCGCGTAGCCCGACCGAGCTTCAAGCGAGGGCGGGGGGTGCGGCGCTCACCATCCGCCACCTCCCCCGGCTTCGCGAAAAAAATCTCTAGCACATCAAAAAAAATCCCCCAGCGCGAGGCCGGGGGAGGTGGCGGATGGTGAGGGATTCGAACCCCCGGAGCCCTTTCAGGCTCGTCTGTTTAGTAAACAGGTGCATTAGACCGCTCTGCCAACCATCCATACCGCTGCGGCACGCTAATGCGGCATAAGCTATGAGTCCAGGGCGAGCTCACTTTTTCCACCTATCTCCGACGTTTCACAAGCCAGCCTTTGATTTCACCACTGTGCCGCGAACGGCATCTGCGCGAGTTCTGGCGGTAAATACGGTCTCAGCGCAGGAGCGGCTCCACACCACACCACCGTCACTTGATTCTTGTCGGGTGCGATGATCAGACTGCTGATGACGGGCTTGGTCTCGGTGAGGCGACCGTTGCGACCGTCAATCCACAAGCGCGGGCGATCATTCGCTAAACGGAATTTCCACTCGCGTTCGCTTGGATGCAGGTGGGTAAGGACGATGTCTTCGTCGCCGCGCAAATGCTGCATCTGCAAGCCGGGATGAGCACCATTGGCAAAGCGCAGGCTGAATTTTTTCTCTGGCGATATAACGGCCATGATGTCTTCCGGGGCTGCGCGATAACGAACCTCGGGCACGGGAGTGTCGTATGGTTCATATGCAGGCACAAAACCGAAATAGGCCAAGCGCGGAAACCACCCTGGCGAAATCCAATCGGTGCCCCACGCCATCGGCATGGTTGGCCAACGACCTTGCGCACCAGCGACCAAACATTCAGGCGTGATGAGATCATCAGGATCTTCGACATTTGGTAGCAACACCGTTTCGATTGCCGTGCGATCGAACTCGGTAATCCAACCACGCCCAGCAAAATTGCGCGGATAAGCGAAAGCTGAGCATCCCGAAGGATCTGCCGATTTATCCAAGTAAGGCAATAACGCCGCCAGCGGGTCGCCATACTTGGCTTCGGCGACGCGATCTATTCCGCCGTACGCACGATCATAGCTCAGCGGAATGCGTTCGATCACCGTGGGTTCGCCAAATACCACGCGGCCGGTAGCGGTCACGCCGCAGCGACGATCACCGATGATTTTCATATCATGACGGTGTCGCGCGATCGCTACGGTGGCGGTGAATGCCGTGCTTGGACTGTAGGCATAGGCGTGACCTTGCACCACCACGTCGGTGAATGGTTTGCATGGATACAGATCGGTATCTGCGCCAACCAGTTGCTCATCATGAGCGTGTGCTGCGACTTCGATCGTTAGCGGGGTCTGCTCTGCTGCTACGAAGCAGCGCCCGCGTTTATCGATGTCATAGGTACGCCGAGCAATCAGCGCGAGAATGAAACGTCCTTCAGAATCAGTGCCAGAGACCTGACGAAGCAACGGATTGGGAGGCAGCTGAGGATCAACCATAATCAAGCCATCATCGTTCCGCCGTCACCGGCTGGGGCACCGCCAGAGCCCGCTGGAGTTCCACCTGCCGGCGGACCGAAATCACCAACCGGCGCGGGAGTGCCGTTGGCGAAATCATGCACTGCGGGGTCGTTGAGATATTCCGTCACCGCATTGAGAGCAGCGCCCATCGGAGTCGAGCGGCCACTCGCCAGTGGCAGGACGCCGATGCTCCAACCAAGCGGACTGCCGATCAATAAACCCGCCAAGGTTGGAACTGCATTCGAAAGCAATGCCACGCCGACTGGATTCATGCCGTGTGCGAACAGCGCTGTCGTCAAACTGCGGGCACCTGGGCAAATGGCGCGAATTATCGGCCCCTGCAACCGGTTAAAAAAGCGCGTTGCCGTATTACCGCTCAAAATTCGATTCAGCGCGAATTGAACTGCTGCATCAAAAACCATGCACAGGAGTCCGGCCAAAAAATCACCCAAAGTAAAACCGGTAAAATGGGTGGTCATGCCGATAACCACACCCGTCGGCAACGGAGGCACCGTCGGTCCGTGACAATTGAGATTAAAATTAACCACCGAAGCCACGCATACCGCCACGGGACCAGTCGGAGTCGTTACGCTGGTCGCACCAAACTCCGCTTTAGACGAACTTCCGAGCAGCAATACTGGCAATAAATAATGTGGCGACGAAATATGTGGCACCAGCGGGCCAATATCGGTGGTACGCAGCAAGGTGATTCCCGCTGCTGCCGAGACCACATCAGGTCGCGCGAGACCGGTCAGTGCACCCCATGGACCGATCATCAAATTCGCCGCGACAAAGTGAGGAATACTCGGCACCACCACCGGCCCAGGCGGCGGAATGGTGTCGTGAAAATCACCGCCCAACATCGGCATGTAATGTTTGAGTACCGCGCACATCATACGAGCAGCCCTGCACTTTCGACCAATTCGCAGGCACGTTTTTCGAGTGGCCGCAACACGTAACGGAAAGGATAGCGCCAGGTGATAAAGGCGCGACGCACGTCACATTCAATGCCAAGTTGATCAATCAGCAGCGGACATTCTGCGCGTTCTTCACCGAACGCTAAACGTGCGGCAAAGCGATGATCGGGAATGGTAAATTCCCATGGACCATCGGCGGCAATGCCACTCAGCCGCACGCGCGTTCCCGCCACCAAGGTCGGGGCGATCAGACGCGGAAAAGCGGAATTATAATACGTTGGTTTCAATTTACTCAGGATGCCCTGAGCATTGAGTTCCACACTGTTGCGTAAACGTAAACCGCTGGTCGTCGGACAACAGCCAAGTCCGATCGGTTCCGGACGATCTTCCCAACGGGTGATGAGTTGCTCAGGATCTTCCAAATTCGGCAACGCTATGCCTTCGACGCGCGCCGCATCGGTAACAAAACCTTTTCCATCCGGGTTATCACAGAATGGTACGTCAAGGCCGTCCCATTTATCTTTACCACCATAAGCATGGGGAAGATCCAGCGGCATGCGCGTATACGCTTGTGCTGCGCTGATGACGAAGCGCCCGTTCCAGCGTTTTTCCCATACGCGATCGCCAATAACGCGCACGCGGCGAGTCACCGGTCCGGCTTCGATCACCACCTCGTGCGTGCTGACTGGCTGTCCGTTTGGCGCATGGGCATGCCCGAACACCAGCACATCGACACCTCCGCGATAGAATACTTCGTCGCCGTCCATTGGGCCGTACGGACCTTTCCAAGGGCCGGGCGAAAATTTCCAGGTCTGCTCGCGACTCGGCACCAGTCGCCCATCGACCACCTCATAGGTGACGCGCACTGCCAACGAAGCTGCCAGGCGCTGTTCATCGATGCCAGCGCGAAACAAATACGCCGGATAAATAGTATGATTATCGAGATCCATTCGTGCGGCTCAGCAATTCATCAAAATGCGTTCGCCGTTAAGCCGCACGTCATCATTTGCTTTTACCTTCACATCACCCAGATCGGCGGTGATGTTATGAATACGCCCGCTGGTACTAAGATCGCCCACCGCTGCGAGCTGGGCATCAGCACCACTCGTAATGTTCACCCCACTGCGGCCATGAATGGCGACGCGCTCCGCATCGATGGAAAGCGTTCCAGCCAGTGCCAAAGTTAGGCCACTGCCAAGATGCAGACGTGGTCCTTGCGCGGTCAGTTCAATGGTGAGCGCCTGCGCTCCGGCGGGACCAATCAGGCGAATAACGTGACCGGTACCCTCACCTGCTTCGACCATCAATATATGGTCACCGACCGTCAGCGTGGTGGTGGATTCTTTCGTAGACATAGACATAGACATCGCAGATCTCCTTCGACGTACTTCAGGCATTTATTAAGAGTTATTCGTGATAATCGCGCCTTTGAGCGCGAGCGGGCCAGTCGCCTTGACATCAACCAACGCTCCACCGATTTCACATTTCGCATCGGCAGCAACTTTGATCGACGGTGCGCCGAGTTCGACAGTGGCGCCGCCTTTGATGGTGATCTTCGGCGCGTCGATGGTGATGCCACTCGCATCAATAGTGATCGAACTACCGCCTACCGAAATGGTGACGGTGGTATCACCGCTGATGGAAATGGTCGGCGCACTTTGGCTGAGGTCGGCGTCTGACCGCACGCCCATTTTTCCAGTGGCCTTCACATTCATACTGCCGGTGACACTGGTATCGTCATTGCCGGTGATGGTTGACGTACGATTGCCCGTGACACTTTCTTTCGCATCACCCGTTATCGTTGCACTGCGGTTTCCTTTGATCGACGCTTCCAGATTGCCATCGACTTGTTTCGTCTGGTTGCCATTAACTGTTTTGCTTTCCTTACCTTTAATCGTCACCGTGCGGTCTGCGCCGACCTCATGTGTTTCATTGGTGGCGACGGTAATGTTACTGTTGTTGCCGACATTCATCGAGTGATCGAACGTCGCGTTGACGTTTAATCCCTCAGCGCCTTTGGTGTCTTCCATCATGATCGCATTGCCACCGCCGCTGCGAATCATGCTCTGACTTTGATTCGAGCCGGTGATCTTGCTGCCGGTTTGCGGATTGGTCACCGACGATGCGATCACCGGACGATCGGGGTCACCATTCACGTGGGTGACGATGACTTCGGTGCCTTTGTGCAACGGGAAGTGCATGCCCATGTCGTCACCGGCATAAGGCTGGGCCATGCGCACAAAACGCGATGCTTTACCGTCTTTTAAATCACTGCGATCAAAAGTGAATTTCAGTTTGTAGCGGCCATGATCGTCAAGTTCGGCGTACTGACCGTCGCCTGCCGCATCCACCTTTGCGATGACGGTGCCAGCCACCACTGGTTTGCGCGTGGCGCGGAGTGGACGAAAGACCACGTTGGCCGGAATAGAGATAAACGTATTCGCATACGTGGCTGCCGGATGAACATCATCATCACCAGCCGCGAAATCTTGCGCTCCCTGATAGGTGACTTCGGTGATCAAGTGATCGATGTTGACGTCGCCGCGATAGTGCTCAACCAAAGTAAACACTCCGCCAGCACGAAACCCACGAGCATCGCTTGCTCCATGAAATTGCCGTTTGCGGCAGGCGATTTCTTCTGAGCGAATGGCGGCCAAAGCCTTGCCTTCATCAGCGTCTTTGAAGTGATCGCCGTATTCGTACTGATGTCCGAACGCTGCCGGTGAGGTCACCTCTGCCGTGGGATACATCGGCGCGTCTGGGGAACGATAATTGTAATCACCCAAGATGACCTGGCCGGTGACCGGACGTTGTTTGATCGACAGCGCGACAACCGTTTCTTCGCCGATGGAGTCCATTGCTTGAGTACCAGTAGTCTTGCTGCGGTAGACAAAACTCGCCGCGCCAGCAACTTTGGTGCAAGCCTCTGCCTGATCACCGAACACTAACGTCGTACGCTTTTCGCCATGTTCGAAATGATAGAAAATACCGTCATGCTCTAGCAGACGACTGATGAAAGCGAGGTCGCTTTCCTGGTACTGAACCACGTATTCACGCTTGGGATACGTGCGACCTGACGTGCGAAAATCGTAGTCCTCGGATTCGAATCCGTGATCTTTTAAAACTTGTTTGACGATCTCGACTACGGTCTGGTCCTGAAAAATTCGGCTCTGACTGGTCAAAGAAAGTCGCCACAAACGCGGAACTAAAACAGCGCGATAGTGAACCCCTTCATCCGCGCGGGCCAATTGTTCAAAGCTCGCCAATACACCATGAATCTGTAGTAACTGGACGCCGCGCTTACCCGACACCAACACCGTTGGCTGCTTGATCCCCAACCACACATCCGCCGCTAAAATGGCCTCGCCATCAAGGTCGGCTTTCGACGACACTAATTCTAGATCGATCTGATACGGCGTCGATATACGTTCGACTCCGTGAAAACCTGCGACCTGTAAAATGCCATCGTCGACCGCGCCACTGTGCAGTTGATAAGCCCGCTTGGATGCATCGGCCATGGACCAGCTACCTTATTTGGGGGAACCCGAGGACACGTGATAGATCGGGACGGATGTGGGTCAAGCACAGTAGCGAGGGCCGACGAGGGCGAGGCTCCTGCCGTACCGCAGCCCAGACTTTACCGCTGTCAGCCCAAGCTGCGCTCACGCTGCTCCGGCTTTACCAAATTCGGCGTTCCGCATTTTGAATTTTGTATTTAGAACTTCATCATGCGTGGCCACCTGCTCGTCGACGTACCCTGTATTGCTGCCGCCGTCAGCCTCGCCCCGGTGTATGGTTGGACGTCACTGGGGTGCCTTACGGCGGCTGCTGTGGGCATTCACGCCTGGGGCGTAGTGAATCCACGTTCCAGTCTCTACATGCCGGTGTGGTGGCGATTACCAGCAGACATCACTGGCGTAGCGCTGACTTTCGATGATGGACCACATCCCGAACGTACGCCCGTCGTGTTGGATTTACTCGCCCAACACGGCCAGCGAGCAACGTTCTTTGTCATTGGTGAAAATGTTCGCCGTTACCCAGCGCTCGTTCGACGCATCATCGATGAAGGCCACGCCCTTGGTTTGCACAGCGATTCGCATTCTTGGATGTTTAACTGCTGGCCGCCGGGTCGCGTACAACGTGATTTGGAACGCTGTCGTGCTGCCATTGCCGACGCCACGGGACGACCAGCGCCGATTTTATTTCGTCCGCCAGTGGGCCTGAAAAATCCGGTGGTCGGCTTTGTCACCGGACGCATGCAATTGCGTACCGTGACGTGGAGTTGTCGCGGACTCGACACCGGTTCATCGAGCGTCGATCAGGTCACCGCGCGAATTCTTCATGGCTTACGTCCGCGTGCGATTTTGACGTTACACGATGGCGCTGAGCCGAATCGACCACGCCTGGGCATGCTCTGTCCTGATGCACTGGCGCGCATCTTGCCGGTGATGAAAGAACGTGGATTGATGAGTCTGCCCATAGTCGCAACGGAACGTGGCATCACTGTTGGGTAATTAAAAAACAATTTAAAGCGCGAGCAAATGTCGTTGGAGTTTCCCCGTTGCCGTACGTGGCAAGGCAGTTGCCCAACGCCAATGACGTGGGCGTTTGAAATTCGCCAAGTTGATGGCACACCATGCGGTGAAATCAGCATCTTTGAGCGGTTCTCCGTGTGCGACCAAGACCACCGCGACCACGTGTCCCCATTCCGCATCTGGGATGCCGAAGACGCCAGCCTCAGCAATCGCGGGATGACGTTCGATGATCGCTTCGATTTCGGCTGGATAAATATTTTCACCACCGCTGATAATTAAATCGGTGCGTCGTCCATGAACCGTCAGAAAACCGTCAGCATCTTGTTCGCCAAGATCTCCCGTATTGAACCAGTTATTGGGCGCCAGCGGTTCGCGCACGATACCGTGATCTTCATAGCCGCTGAAGAGCGCTGGACCACGCACCTCAATAACGCCCTCACTGATCCGTACCTGCATGCCGGGCAGCGGTAGACCAGCGGTGCCTGAATGCGCCACCGCATGATGCGGAAGCAGCGTACACACTTGGCTTGCCGCTTCCGTCAAACCATACGTTTGGCTCGGCGGCAATCCCAGCGCCGTGCAACGCGCGATAAGTTCGGAGGTGAGCGGACCGCCACCCGTCAGCAGACAGCGCAACGACGTTGGCCACGGACGATTTCCGCGCTCATGGATTAATCGATGGAGCATCGTTGGCACGACGCTGATTCCGTTCACCACCTGCGCATCAATGATCTGCGTGGTGGCTGGTGCAGCGAAACGATCTTGCAGAACCACCATGCCGCCACCGCGTCCACTGCGAAAAATCACGCTAGCGCCGCCGATATGATCGAGCGGTAAACACCCCAGCCACGATGTGCCTGAGGTCAAAGAAAGCACCTGCACCGCAGCGTCTGCTGCGTGGCGAATGGCCGACCAACTCAAACGTGCTGCTTTTGCCTGGCCGCTGGTGCCACTCGTGAAAAGTACCAAAGCGGCATCGTTGTCAGCCAGCGGCGTGACCTCGGTTACCGGTTGATCCGCAAAATTATCAGGAATGGAAATCGCTTGGCGACGTTCTGCGAGTGGATGCGTTGGATCGGCGATCAGGTGATCAAGGCGAGCGTTAACGACCTGATTTTCCAACTCGGCCACAGTGAGTCGGCGATTGAATAACACCGTTGTCACGCCCGCCAAAGGAAGCGCTTGCAGCAACGCCGCCGTGGTCGGCGCGTTGACTCCGGCTAAACCGATACGCTGTCCACGCTCAACGCCGAGCGAGCGCAACCACACCATCGCGCCACCGACACTCGGCAGCACATATGGCCACATCGCCGCCGCAGGATGACCTGGAAGCAACGCACGCGGAGCAAGCGTCCAATGCGTCATAGCGCGATGCCTAAGCCGCAGCAGAAAGCGAAGAAAGCGAAGAAAGAAAATTTAACCATAGAGGATCGCCCTTATCCCCGTAACGCACCAACACCAAGCCCATGACTTTGCGGAATAGGAATCACGCCTTGAATAACCATCAGTGGCGATGCGGTCAGGTCTTCGATAATAAAACTACCGGTTCCTAAACCTTGCGCACGTTCATTCAGGCCAATAGCTGCGGCCATGTGGGTCGAATGTGCGCGACCGATAGAACCTTCGAGCGCCGAGGTGATGACCACCGCCAAGCCACAAGAAGTGGCTAATTCGGCTGCTTGTTTCGTTGGCCGCCAACCGCCCAGAAACATCGGCTTAAGCACCACAATGTCGGCCGCCTGCGCGGCAGCGACACGACCAATATCAGCAGCCGTACGCACGGCTTCATCAACCGCAATTTTAAGTCCGGTGCGACGGCGAAGGGTCGACATGCCCTCAAGATCGGCAGCGGCCAACGGCTGTTCGCAGAATTCAAGATTCGCATCCGCGACTTCAACGGCGAATTCCATCGCTTGGTCTAACGTCCACGCGCAATTGGCATCGACGCGTAATTTGGCTTGAGCGCCAATGGTTTCGCGCACAGCAAACACGCGCTCCACATCGGCAGCAACGCTGGTGGTCGGGCCACCGACTTTCAGTTTAAAACTGGTGAAGCCGCTTTTGATCAGCTCTGCCGCGCCAGCAGTGATTTCAGCTAAGCTGCCTCCCAACAGTGCGTTTACCGGCACCGACATTGGTATAACCGTGTCCGAAGAATCCCCGGTCAAATACGTAGCGAGCGGACGTTCATTTTTTTGCGCAGCCAGATCGAGCAACGCGCCTTCGATAGCTGACCGCGCACACGGTGCGCCGCCCAGCATTTTCTCTAACGGGCCCAGTGGCGCGTCGGGTCGACCGCGATCAAGCCAGCTCAGAATAAATTCGCCCGTCAACGCTTTGAGCACGGTGTTAAATACTTCGCGGCATTGCTCCGGGGTCTCGCTGCCAAAACCGGCTAGCGGCGCGGCTTCGCCTAAACCGATTTTGCCAGCACCATCATCAAGCGCGACGACCCATACGACCCGCTCACTGATCGGACCTTGCGCGGTCATCAGTGGGGTTGCTAATTTCAGGCGACGTTTGAGGAGTCTACAACGCATGGCGGGCGACAATGATAAGCCCGGCAGTCAGGCACAAGCCAGTGATCAGCTCCAGGGCTGCGGAGCGTGCCAGATACCCATTGAGGGCGGCGCCTGAGGTACGCACCATGCCTACGCATACCAAAAAGCCGCCAATGCCCGCCACCACAGCAGGTAGCCACAGCCATCCACCGCCGACCCGCCAAGCGACATCGACGAGACAAACCGTGGCTGCAACATGTAAAAGACAGCAGTATATACGTGTCATGCGATCACCCAGGCGCACGGCTAAGGTTCGTTTGCCGACCGTCACATCAGTCGCGATATCGCGTAAGTTGTTGACCGCGATGATACCGGTCGCTTGCAAACCAACGGCAGCGGCAATCAGCCACCACGTCAGCGGAAGATCGAACCAGGAGTGCAAACCGATCTCAGCTTGTGAATACTTGGTGATGATGAAGCCCGCCGCGCCCAGCGACTCGTAGGGCATCAATTTCGCCAGCGCCGGTGCCACTTGCACCCACCCGCTGCCGAGCACCGCGACCAAGCCAAAAAATAAAAAAACAAAAGCGTCACCCAGGCCAACGTACGCCAGCGGAAACGGTCCCGCCGTATACGCCACCGCACATACCAAGCTGATGACGCCGAGTACCAAAATAATCCAACCGCCAAAAGTCATCAGCCACAGACCAACCAAAAATGCTAGCAGCAGCACGATGCCCGTCGCAACAAGCATAGCTCGCGGCGTGATCAACCCGCTCGCCACCGCGCGTTGCGGTCCAATGCGCTCTGGGGTGTCAGCGCCTTTGAGCGCATCGAAGGCGTCGTTGGCAAAATTGCAGCCAATCTGAATGAGCAAAGCGCCGATCAAACAACCGCACGCTGCCAGCCAATGAATCGGCACCAACGTCGATCCCAGCGCAGTGCCAACTAACACCGGCACGACACCGGCAGCTAGGGTTTTGGGACGCGTGGCGAGAAGCCAAGCTCTCACATGTCCGATGTCCGATGTCCGATGTCCGATGTCTTTCATGGGCGGCGTCATCTGAGATCAGACAACCGGAATCAACCAAGACGTGATCGAGAGCGATATCGGACATCGGACATCGGACATCGGACATCGAAAAAAGACATCGGACATCGGACATCGAACATCGGACATTAAACGAACATCGGACATCGAAAAAAGCATCATGGTCGCCGTGGGAATTTCGAAAAATCTGGTTTCCGTTTTTCCAAGTACGCTTGATGCCCTTCTTTGCCTTCTTCGGTCATATAAAATAATAACGTCGCATTGCCGGCCAATTCTTGCAATCCGGCTTGGCCATCGCAGTCAGCGTTGAACGCCGACTTGAGACAACGCAGCGCCATCGGGCTGTGATGCATCATCTCTTGGCACATCGCCAGCGTGCGTTCTTCGAGTTCGGCGAGTGGCCAGACTTCGTTGACCAAACCCATGTCGAGTGCTTGTTGCGCGGTGTATTGGCGACAGGTGTACCAGAACTCACGCGCCTTTTTTTGTCCAACGCAGCGGGACAAATAACTGGCGCCAAAACCACCGTCGAAGCTGCCGACTTTCGGCCCGGTTTGACCGAAGCGCGCGTTATCTGCCGCGATCGAGAGGTCGCATACCAGATGTAAAACTTGCCCGCCGCCGATGGCCCAGCCCGCGACCATCGCCACCACCGGCTTAGGACACGAACGAATTTCACGCTGCAAATCCAGCACATTTAAGCGCGGAATTTTATCGCCGTCTTTGCCGCCGACATAACCACCGTGCCCACGCACGCGCTGATCTCCGCCAGAACAAAACGCCTTATCACCAGCGCCAGTCAAGATGATCACACCAACCGCATCATCATCACGCGCATGCTGCAACGCATCGCGCAGCTCTTGCACGGTCTTCGGCGTAAAGGCGTTATGCACCTCAGGCCGATTGATGGTGAGCTTGGCGACCGAGCCGCCCTCCAGCTCAGCGTGGTGGTATAGAATATCGTCGTAGGGCCGATCAATCGCAGTCCAAGTCACGGGCATGGCGGAGTCCTCACGGGGGGCAGAGGATGTGCAGCTTGCCGCGCTGATCTAGAGGGGAGCACCAGCCGACATCGCCAATGCTTATCAGCTGACCACGCATCATTCATTGGCGAGTACACCAAGGCTGCGTGTTTTGGAATATTGCACGGCTAAGCCAATGGCTTAGCCTCTCGCATGCTCTTCGAATGGGACCCTGTGAAGGAAGCGACCAATCAAGCCAAGCACGGCATTTCTTTTGGGCAAGCTACGTCGCTGTTCACCAGCGGGGTTGAGTTCTTGGAAATCATAGATGAAAGACATGGTGACCACGAAGATCGCTTTATAGCTATTGGGCGCTATTGGGCCAATTGAGCGAGGCGTGATCATGGTGATTTTCACCGAGCGTCAGGAGGAAATCATTCGAATTCTGAGTGCACGCAAAGCGACCAAAAGTGAAACGCGCCTTTTCCAACAACACGTAAAGGGTGAACTATGACCGCTCGTGAATTATCCGCTGCCGACTTTACAAAGTCCATTCGTCACAGCGTTCGTGCTCGTATTATGGCCGGACACATCAACGGCGGAGCTGATGTTATCGCACTCCGCGTCTTCACAGGTCTTACTCAAGAGGCCTTTTCTTTGGCCTTGGGTATCAGCGTTCACACCTTGCGAAATTGGGAGCAGGACCGGCGCAAGCCGGAGGGGCCAGCATTGGCGCTTCTGCGGGTTGCTGCGCGTCATCCGCGCGTGTTGAAGGAAAATTTAGCGGCAGCTGGCTAATTTTTTGGTCGCGTCATCGCGAAGATTTAGCTCAGAAATCGCCGCAAAAGATTCAGCAGCTCTTCTGCCGCTTCGCGATGCACGGCATGGCCGCAGCTGGGAATCAGTTCCAATTTGGCGCCAGGAATCAGCGCGGCCATTTCTTTCATCACGGTGGCGTAGCGTTGATCTGCTGCCCCGGCGATCAGCAACACCGGCATGCGCAATTCGCCGAGTCGTGGCCACAGATCCGCCATCGCGCCGGTGCCGAGGTGACGTAACGCTCCGGCGAGTCCATGCGGATCTTGATTTAAGCGGCAATAACGCAGGTGATCGGCTTGCTCCCGTGACACGGGGCGGGTGGCTTTCAAGACTGGGTTTCTTTCCCACCACGCGACGAACGGCGCGATGCCGTCTTCGTCTAATACTTCGGCGAAATGAAGATCATGGCTCTGGCGGCGTTCGCGTTCCTTCGCATCACGCAGGCCGGCCGTGCAACTGATCAACACCAGTCGTCGTACTTGCGCCGGATGGTCGAGCGCGACCTGCAGCGCAAGACGTCCGCCTAAACTGTAGCCCAGTAGATCGCCTGCTGGCAGCGTGCGCGCGATCTCTTTCGCTACGGATGGCAACGACGTTCCAGCCGGACACGGCGACCAGCCATGCCCAGGCAACAGCGGACAACGCATGGGCCGTGCGAGCGGCGCCAGTACCTCGGCCCACGTTTCGTCGGTTTCGGTAAAGCCATGGAGAGCGGTAAGCATGGGAATACTCTGCTGCGCTTGAGCGGAAGCGGAAGTCGTCAGCTGGCCGAGAGCAGACCAGAGAAGCCGGAAGCTGGTTCCGGTTGCAGGTGCGGGAATGAGTGGGCAACGTCTGCGCCTCCCTGCTGATCGGGCTTTGCTCGTGAGAGGTTCGCGCTTCATGGACACCCTTTCTTCACCGAGCTTACCAAACTCACCGATTTCACCGCGTTCAACGGGATTCCTGGCGCGCCTTGGTCCGTTGTTGCCGCTGTTGGGCATCGGTCTGTTAGCGATGGTCTTGCTGTCGCTCACTCGGCTTGGCCACACCTTGATGTTTGCCAAACGCGTCACCGTGGTCGATGACTGGGGTTGGTTATTTTTGGTGGGTATGCGCATGGATTCGGTGTTGGTGGCTTACCTGCTGACCGTGCCGACATTGGTCCTGTTATTCTTTCCACCTGCATGGGCGGTGGCGGCGCGCCGAATCGTGGCGATCTATGGAACCGTAATTTTACTTATCTTAGTGTTCATGGAATTAGCGACCGTACGTTTCTTAGATGAATTCGATCATCGGCCAGATCGTTTATTCTGGGAATATCTCAATCATCCCAAAGAAGTGGCAGAAACCGTACTGAAAAGCGCATGGGGCAGTTTATTGGCTGCCGCAGTCATCATTCCGTTGGCAGCGTGGGGTGCATGGCGCTGGTGCCGCTTGGTCACAGAACATTCTAAGCCGTGGCGTTGGTGGGTGCGCGTAGCGATATTCCCGCTTATTGGTGGCGTCCTGTTTTTAGGCATTCGCGGCACGCTGTCGCATCGCCCAGTGAATATTTCCACTGCCGCGTTTAGTAACGAGAACTTACTCAATCAGCTGGCGCTCAACTCGACCTACACCGCAGCCTATGCACTCTACATGCTGCAAGACGAAGCGGACTTCGCCCCGGTGTATGGCAAAATGGATCCAGCTCGGGTTATCAGCTTGGTACGTCACGCCACGGGCTTGCCAGATGACGCCTTCACCGATTCGCGAATTCCATTATTGCACCTCGTAGAAGCGTCCCCACGCCGGGAACGCCCGCTGAATTTGG
The DNA here is from genome assembly GCA_043775355.1 of Planctomycetota bacterium. Lineage (GTDB taxonomy): Bacteria > Planctomycetota > UBA11346 > UBA11346 > UBA11346 > BOG-1363. The sequence goes on along the minus strand of JAYVSL010000109.1, from coordinate 2,654 downwards.
TCATCATATTGGAAGAAAGTCTCGGCGCGCAATTCGTTGGCTGTTTAGACGGTTTGCCGCTGACGCCAGAATTTGATGCGCTCAGCAAAGAGGGATTGTTACTCACCAAACTCTACGGCACCGGCACGCGGACCGTGCGTGGTATCGAAGCGGTGGTCAGTGCGTTCCCGCCAAGTCCTGCGCGTTCAACGGTGAAGCTGGGACTCAGTCAGCGTGATTTTTTTACGCCAGCGTATTTGCTTGGCCGACACGGCTACGAATCATTCTTTTTCTACGGCGGTGAAAGCCACTTCGATAACATGCGGACGTATTTCCAAGGTAACGGCTTCAGCAACATCGTTGACCAACCCATGTTCAAAAACCCTGAATTTGCCGGAGTATGGGGCGTATGCGATGGCGATTTAGCGTATCGTGCCGCCGCTGATCTTGCACTGCTGGGCGATAAGCCTTTCACGGCGGTGCTCTTGAGTACCTCCAACCATGTCCCATTTGAGTTTCCTGATGGACGCATCGAATTGTACGAGCAGCCCAAGCAGACGCTTCATAATGCCATCAAATATGCAGACCATGCCATCGGTGAATTTTTTCGCGCTGCACGTAAGCATCCCTATTTCGCCAACACGATATTCTTGGTCGTCGCGGATCACAACGTACGCACCATTGGCGATTCACTGGTACCCGTTACCGCTTTTCATCTTCCTGGTTTGATCATTGGCCCAGGCTTTACCCCTGGGACCTACGACAAAGTTTGCAGCCAGCTGGATCTCCTCCCGACGATGTTGCCACGCCTGGGCTTGGATCTGGAACATCCGCTTATTGGGCATGATCTACTGAGTCGGCTTGGCGACGCTCCCGGTCGCGCGATCATGCAGTTCGGCGATGCCCATGGTTATCGGGTTGGAAACCGTTTAGTTGTACATTTACCACGCGAACCAGCTCGGCGTTTTTTGATTGATGAACAAGATCGTCTCACTGCAGTTACCGACGCATGGCCAGAATTAACCCAAGAAGCTCTCGCCCACGCGTTGCTGCCTGGGCAATTGTATTTGCAGCGGCAGCACACCTTGCCGGCGAAGGCGGGAACTCCGTAAATACAGGAGCTACGAGCTACGAGCTACGAGCTTCGAGCTACGAGTCGTAGCTGAATCTCGCCGCGTCTGCCCAAGACAAGTGCGGCGTGACCACGGTAAGGTATTGTGCAAGAATAAGTTGGTCAGCTCCCTTACAATTTTGCATTGCTATTGCAAATTTGTAAGGCGGACGCGTGTCCACGGTGGCATCAGCGCCGGCCTGCGCGAAGAAGTGCGCCTCATCCCCTGCTATGAGCTTCCCGCCTGAGCTGAAATCTGCTGAGATGGACCCATGTGTTCGCCTGTCAGCGAGTTGCCTGACCAGTTAGGGCGTGTGTTCTTGTTGAGCGAGAAACGTGGCGATATTTGCCAAAAGTCCCGGCAACTCCTCGTGAACAACTTTGAAAACCATGTCGTAGTCGGTGTTGCCGTAGTCGTGAATCAAGCGATTGCGCATGCCATACATCATGTGCCATGGAATCGTGGACATGACCGCTTGGGTAGCCGGAGAAACGTGATGCCCTGCTTCACCAACAATCTCAATGCACCGCGTCAGCGCCAACTTCACCGCCAGATTGGCCTCCATCTCTTCGCTGTTCATGGTGCCAAGCAGGGCAATGGCATCTCGGGAAAACGCGAGCATATCCTTCAACCGCATTTCATCACGTTCATCAAGCGGCATACAAAGACTCGGTGCGACTCAAAATGCTCTGGCGGCGAATATCATTAAAATCTCGTTCTACGGACTTCCGACTGAGCACGTCCACCTCTCGCCCGAAAATGGCTTCCAACTCTTCGCAAAAGGTCACGAAAGCGTATCCCGGTGTTTTTCCCTCATCAAACGTCACCAATAAATCCACATCACTATCAGGCCGCGCCGTGCCTTTCGCACGTGAACCAAAAAGTTCAAGCTTAGCGACATGATACTGACGGCAGAGGCTGGCCAGACGTTCGTGATCAATGACAAGGGCCAAGGGCATATCGGCACCGTAGCAAGCATTGCCCGTTCGTGAATCATTATCATCTGGGACAGGCACGGGCTGGAACGTCGACGCTACGGCCACGCCGCTGCGTACATGTAGCAGACGAAATATCGCCTACGTACTTTAGACGCCGTCCACTTGGCGGTGGCCGACCTCGATGGAAACACCATGGCCACCGCAGACGACCTGATGGCCAAAGTCGGCAAAGACCTGGGCATCAAAGTCCGTTGGGCTGGGAATTTAAAACAAACCGCAAACCGTACGTCTCTCAATATAAAGGAAATATGAAGGATGAAATATGAAGGAAAGGAAATATGAAGGACATACGCATATTGGCGTTCGCCAATATGCGTATGTCCTTTATGTTGTCGCCGGTACACGCGGTGACCGGTGACGAGCAGACCGCTTGGCTTCATGGACCCGACTACCTGCGAGTCCTGGATGCGACCATCGCTGCTGTCGCCGGTGCGCCCAAGAGCGCGTGGCACGAGCATCTGACGAATGCATGTTCGCATCTGGCCCTGGACGTGGACCGCTGGCGTTCGGTGATGGGCGAGGGTGGACGATTCTGCGGCACGGCCCTTGGAGCGTCCGGCACCAG
>JAYVSL010000108.1:0-3195 GCA_043775355.1 Planctomycetota bacterium | reverse complement strand
AAGCCGGAGATGACTCGGATGTTTTTGCTCCTTTCAGCGGAAATTCTTCATTCCCATCCGGCCATGCCACGCAGGCGTTTACCGTCGCTTCGGTGTTGGCTTTCACTTATGACGATCATCCATTGGTCGGTGGTGTAGCCTTTACCTTGGCCGCAGGCGTGGGCTTGAGTCGTATTAATAGTAACGCTCATTATGCTTCCGACGTCGTCGCCGGTGCGATTCTGGGCACCTGGGTTGGCTACGAAGTCGTGCATTTTAATCGTCGTCGTCGCGGTGAAGAAGTGGAACGTTCTCACGGTGTTACCGACGCGAAAGTCGGAGTTATTCTCGACAGCGATCGTCGTGGGCTGTCGCTGACCTGGAATTGGTGAAAAAATCACCGCCATGGAACATCTTTCCATGGCGGTAAGACTTTTATAATCAGCGGTCAATGCGTCGCGCGGCCTGGATAAGTTCTTGAACTTCTTGGCGGGCTTCATCGTCGTTGCTGCCTGCGCGGACTAAATCGCTGACCAGATCCCACGAGCAAGAACCCGCTTCGCGTGAGCCGCGCAGCAGCATGCCGAAGCCGGCGACGCCCATGGCAAAACTGGTGTCGGCGCTGGGTGTGCGACGCCAATCGCGGCCATGAACGGTTTGTTCCATCAGCACGCTGGTGCCGCCGCCGGGTGGCTGGTAACGCAGACGAACTTGCAGCAAGGTGTCGCCAGCGAATGGTGTTGGCGCCACGTGTTCGTTACGCTGATTGGCAATGAATGGATTCGGATCGGTGGCTTCAGCCTGGACACTGGCCGGAACAATTTCGTAGAGCGCGGTCATGGTGTGGCCAGCACCGATTTCTCCAGCGTCGATGCGATCATTATTGAAATCTTCACGCCGCAGCTGGCGCTTTTCGTATCCGATCAGGCGCCACGACGCGACCTCTGCGGGATTGAAAAACACCTGAATTTTTACGTCTTGCGCGATAGTTACCAAACTGGAGGGCAGTTGCGTGACAAACAAACGTTTCGCTTCGTCGGCCCGATCGATGAAGGCGTGGAAACCATTACCCTTATCGGCGAGCTGTTGTAAGCGCGCATCGCCTCCGCCGCCCATGCCGAAACCAAGAGCGGTCAGATAGACGCCGGCTTCAGCTTCGCGACGAACCAGGTTGACGAGTTCTTCATGATTGGTGGTGCCGACATTAAAGTCACCATCGGTCGCCAGAATCACTCGTGTTTCGCTGCCACGCGTCTGCATCAAGCGCGCCATGCGATAGGCTTCTTTAATTCCTGCGGAACCGTGCGTGGAACCACCTGCGCCAAGACGATCGATGACGCGGCGAATGGTGCGATGTTGATCGCCAGCAGTCGCATCCAGCGCGATTCCAGCTTCACCAGCATAGGTGACAATCGCAACGCGATCACGCTCATCGAGTTGATTCACCAGCAGTGATAAACTGCTCTTCAATAAGGGCAGACGATTTTCTGGCGACATCGAACCGCTGACATCAATTAAGAAGACTAAATTTGCCGGTGGACGCTGGCGACGACCCAAGGTTTCTCCAGCAATGCCGATGCGCACGATCTGATGATCGCGTCGCCACGGACAGGCGACGACTTCGGCGTTGATACGGAATGGATGCTGATCTTCCGCCGTCGGCGTGGGATAATGATAAGCAAAACGATTGATCATTTCTTCAATGCGCACTTCGGCTGGTTGCGGCACACGGCGTTGCTCGGTCAGGCAACTTCGCACCACATTATAAGAAGCGCTATCGACATCAGCGGCAAACGTTGATGCATCGCCACCAGCATCAGCGGTGCGAATGAATGGATTTTCACGCAGGGTTACGAGATCTTCCGACAACGGACGATCATCTTCAGGACGAATAGCCGTGCGTCCGAGTTTTTCGTTGTCCGCGCCTTTACCGAGATCGCGGGCGAGCAGAGGAATTGGTGGCGGAGTTGAAACCACCATGTTCGCCGTGGGTTTGTCTCCGGGAATGATGACGGACAGACGATCTATTGATCCTGTGTAAATCTCTTTCGCTTCCCCGCTGACGGGACTTTGTTGTTTCACCATTCTACTTTCGCCGACACTCAAATTCGCTCCATCGTGATTCACTCCTGAGACGGCCTGGGCAGTTTTCAAAGCATCGACATATTTGCCTTCTTGTGGTTGTTCATTGCGGGCAGCGGTGAACTCATGGACGGCTTCACTCAGGCGCCCATCCTGCATCGCCTTTTGACCACTATCATAATGAGTCGCCGCTTTTCCTGCGCCAGCGCTGACATTGCGATCACGAGAGGCGGCGTACTCGTCAAGTCTATCCTTTGGCGTTATGGAGGCGTTCTGCCCCGTTTTGTTTCGGTACGAATCACAGCCTGTAAAGATAGCCGTCACCATGGTGATGACGATGAGCGCAAGAGAGAAAAAAAGCGGACGGAAGACATTCATGGTTGGGTTCCTCATGAGGTCGGGGTGAGTAAGCGGGTAATGCGTTGAGCGTGGGCAGTCGCATGCGGTGACATGGTGCCGCTGCGACTATGTAAAAAGCGGTCTTGCAGTGGTCCGGTCATCGCGCCCCACACAATCGCGGCCAGATCGGCGTCGCCGCTGAGTAAGCGCAACAACGTGGCGCGTGGGCTGGCTGGATTTTTTTTATCTATTTCGTGCGGCAGGAATTCGTGTGGTGGGAAGACCACCAATGCCAAGGCGCGTGGGCGGTCGTCATAGAGCTGATAGAGCAAATGAACGAAAGCGTTCACCGCTGCACGTGGCTGCGGATGCGCGGCTTCGATCTCAGCGACAGCGGTCAGCACCGGGGTCAGCGCTACGCGATAGAGCTCTCGTCCGAGATCGTCTTTCGTCGGGAAATGTTTGAACATCGATGCCGGGCCGACGTCCGCCTTGATGGCGATGGCGCGCGTGCTGACCGCTTCGTAGCCCTCCGTGGCGATGAGGTCGAAGGCGGCTTCCAGAATCTGTTGGCGTACAAATGGCCGACGGCCCATGGGTGATTTCCTGCGGTGATGATTGGGAGCATGTGCTCTCTTTTAATAATGCAAGCACATGCTTTCTTATATGAAATGAGCCGGGGGAGCTCAGCAGAAGGAGCTGGGACCGCCGGCTGCCAGCCGGCAGAGTGGGAATACGAAAGACCTTTTGAAAAAATTGCCACGGGCCGGCTGGCAGCCGGCAGGAGGAGCTGGG
>JAYVSL010000107.1:0-24834 GCA_043775355.1 Planctomycetota bacterium | reverse complement strand
CGTTCCGAGTGACCGCCACGTGTTGATCAAACGCGCGCGGGTTTGGATTAACGCGGATGGCTTCATCGCGCCACTCAATGCGCATAATTTGGTGGAGTTCACCGCCGGTCCGCCTGCCGTCTGGACCTTCGTCGCCAACGCTGGTGATAATCGCACGGTGACCATCCGACTCGAAATGGACATGCTGAATAACTGCAACACCACCGTGCTGCGCTTCAGCCGACCAGCCGAAGCCACGCGCAGCGGTCGCGATCTGCCTGATCATTTTCCCGTGGCATTAACCGTACGTTTCGATGTCGAAGATCGTTCCTTTCATACAGAAACTACGCGCAGCGACGGCGCCGATCAGCACTTCGTTCAACACACCGCAGCACTTACTGACCGCCCTGGATTCCGCTTCGCGCCAGCCACTGATCGCCGACTGACGGTATTTGCCAGCGCTGGCGAATATCATCACGAAGCGGAATGGTGTACGGCTATTCCGCATCCATTCGAGGCCGACCGTGGTCAAGCCGCCACTGGCGATGCATGGAGTCCAGGATGGTTCGAACTACCACTGACCCATGGTGCAAAAATAAATGTCGTCGCCTGTGCCGATGCGCAGGAACCGTCGCCTGCACTCATCAACGATTTCGTCACCGCACGACAAAAACGCATGCATGAAATCGAAGAACGCAGCGGCCTGCCGCCTGATGATTATTTCGGTCGCACGTTGGTGCGTGCGGTGTCGGCCTATGTGGTCCGACGCGATGGTCTCAAAACCGTCATCGCTGGATATCCTTGGTTTTTAGATTGGGGCCGTGATTCGTTGATTGCTGCGCGTGGCATGATCGCCGCCGGAATGATCGATGAAGTACGCGATTTGCTCATTACTTTCGGTCGCTTCGAAAGCGGCGGGACGCTGCCAAATTGTATTCACGGTGACGATGCATCCGACCGCCAAACCAGCGATGCGCCGCTATGGTATGGCATCGTTTGCGAAGATCTTGCCGCAGTAATTGGTCAGCAACTTTACCAGACCAAAGTGAATGAACAGGGACGCACCATTGCCGAAGTCTTGCTCGGCATCGCCAACGGCCATTTGAATGGAACCGCTACCGGCGTGCGCGTCGATCGTCAAAGCGCACTCGTTTTTAGCCCTTCGCATTTCACCTGGATGGATACCAATCATCCGGCGGGAACTCCGCGCGAAGGATATCCCATTGAAATCCAAGCCTTGTGGATCCGTCTGCTGCGTCAGCTGCATCGTCTGAAATTACCTGTACTCGACGAGCCTTGGCTGGCCTTGGCTGATCGCGCGCTGGAAACCATCGAGCGTCGTTATTGGATCGAAGAACGCGGTTATTACGCCGATCTCTTAATCGCTTTGCCTGGGCAAACCGCCGAGCAAGCGGTGCGCGATAATGCTCTGCGCTCGAATCAAATTCTGGTCGTGTCGCTCGGCTTGGTGAAAGGTGATCGCGCACGCCGCACGGTCGTCGCAAGCGCACGTTACTTGCTGGTTCCAGGCGCGCTGCGCTCACTCGCTCCGCTGCCAATCGATCCGCCGTTAGCCGTACGCAGCGCCGACGGCAGCCTGCTCAACGATCCGCTGAATCCATATTGGGGTCGTTATCAAGGCGATGAAGACACCCGCCGCAAACCCGCTTACCATAACGGCACCGCGTGGACCTGGACCTTTCCCGCCGCGTGCGAAGCGGTGGCGCGCGGACTCGATTTCACGCCCGAGGCTATCGCGACTGCCAAAGCGTATCTCGCCTCGATGGATCGCTTACTCACCGAAGGCTGCCACGGACACTTACCAGAAATCGTCGACGGCGATGCGCCGCACACCCAACGCGGTTGCGACGCACAAGCGTGGAGTAGCACGGAAGCCTTGCGGGTTTGGAAATTGCTGCATGCACAAAGTAAAAGCTGACCCCGATACCTAACTTTAAGAACCCGCAGCCATGAAGTCATCAACCGTCGGCAGACGGTCGCGTTTGACTCCTAGGCGCGGACGACAGGCCAGCAGACCTTTGGTGTACGGATGTTTTGGATTGGAGAAAATTTCTGCCACCGGTCCTTGCTCTACCACTTGACCGTAACGCATTAAAATCACGCGATCGGCAAGCTCAGCCACCACGCCGAGATCGTGGGTAATAAACAACACTGCCATGCCGCGTTCACGCTGAAGTCGTTTGATCAGATCCAGGATTTGCGCCTGGATGGTAACGTCGAGTGCGGTGGTTGGCTCATCGGCAATCAACAACTGTGGTCCGCAGGCCAGAGCAATGCTGATGCAAATGCGCTGACGCATGCCGCCGGATAATTCGTGGGGATACTGATCGAAACGAGTTTGCGGCTGTGGGATTCCCACCTGATTAAATAGTTCGATCGCACGTGCTTTACGGCTTGCTGCGTCCAGCGTGGTATGAAGTTCGAGCGCTTCGGTAACTTGCGCGCCACACGTCCAGGTTGGATTCAGGGCCGTCATCGGTTCTTGAAAGATCATACCGATTTCACCGCCGCGCAGCTTACGCAAGCGCGCAGGATTCATCTGCAAGATGTCTTCGCCCTTCCATAAAATACGTCCTGACGGATACGTGGCCAGTGGCTCTGCCAACAACCGCAAACACGACATCGACGAGACGCTTTTCCCGGAGCCGGATTCTCCGACCAGCGCTACGACTTCACCCGGATTGACAGTAAAACTCACGCCTTTGACCGCTTCGACGCTGCGATCACGCAGCTTGAAGGTCACCCGTAAATCATCGAATTGCAGCAGAGGTTCAGTCATAACATCACCGTTGGTGTTTCGGGTCGATGGCATCGCGAAGATTATTTCCCAAGAGATTCAGCGTCATGACGATGGTAAAAATCGCCAAACCCGGTGTGTAGATCAGCCACGGATAGCGAATATTTAAGCGGCCCTGTTCCATCAACACGCCCCAGCTGGGAACGGTCGGATCGCCAAGGCCGACAAATGCCAACGTACTTTCTGTGCCGATTGAGCCAGCAATGCCGAAAGTTAAACTGATCAGCAAAGGCGCCACCGTGTTCGGTAAGATATGACGAAACATGATGCGTGGACGCGAGAGTCCGAGTGCCTCGGCCGCCAACACATAATCGCGCACCGACTGGACGAGAAATTCACCACGAACCAAACGCGCGACACCGGCCCAGCCGGTCAATCCGATAACCGCCATAATGATGAAGATGCTACGATCTAACATGGCCACCACCGTTAAAATTAAAATGAAAGTAGGGAAGCACATCATGATTTCGACGATTCTTTGCAGAACAAGGTCGACCCACCCGCCGAAGTAACCGCTCACCGCGCCGATCAGAACGCCAATGAAAAATGATAATCCGGCTGCCACCAAGCCGACGGTCAAGCTGATGCGAGCACCAAAAAATAATATCGTCAGCACATCATGGCCACCGCCATCGGTACCAAGCCAATACGTTCCACCCGTTGACGGATTCACGCTTCCAGGTGCTTGCAAAATTGCGCCAGGATACGTTGCATCGAAACGATGTTTCACCGGCGCAAATAGCGCAAATGGCCGCTCATTCTCAGTGATTTCTTGCCACCGCTGAATCGTCGCTTCGGAAAAAGGTCGCGGTTCCCACACCGCGCTCAGCCCGGTAGACCGAGGAATCATTGGCAAGCTACAGATCAATCCGCCACCAACGACAACGGCCAGTACGATCATTACCCGTCGAGCCGGCGGCACCCATCGACGCAGGAACCACAGCACGATCAACGTCATCGGCAACAGGAGTGCCGCGACATTAAAAAAGAGATCGTGCAGTTTTGCGTAGCTACGCTGATTAAATAGCTCCGTTATGGCTGGAAAGCTTAAGCCCTGATGGTCCCACCACACCATGGCCACTTCATTGGACAAAAATGGCGCATAGATGCCCATGGCGATGATAAGGCCCATGACCACCAAGCCGACGCGGGAAGATCCACGGCTGACAAAGCGTTCCCAAGCCAGTTGAGCCGGAGAAGGAAGCCGCGTTGTCGGAGAAAGGGACGGAGAAGATGGCTCACCCATAACGGCTCCGCAACCGTGGATCTGCCACCGCATATAAAAGATCGGCGATCAATATTCCGATGAGCAACAACGATACCGAAATCACCGTCGAGCCCATCAGTAAAGGACCGTCCTGTTGAATAGCTGCATCCAACATCAGCCAGCCGAGCCCAGGAATGCTGAAGATCAGTTCGACGATCAGTGCCCCGCTAAACAAGTCGGCCAACAATCCGCTGCCAAGCGTGATCATAGTCACCAAACTATTGCGCGTCGAATGTGAATAAACCACCTGATCGTCAGAACAACCCTTCGCACGAGCGGTACGCACGTAATCGGCATCCAGCTGCTCTAACAGATTGGCGCGCATATACCGTGATAAAGATGTAAAACTGGCATAACTCAAAACCAATAATGGTAAAAAGGCATGCCACATCAGATCCCACAAATATTGTCCCGTTGGCAACCACAGCGATCCGTCGCTCGATAGTCCACTGCTGGGGAACCATGCTTTTGCGCCAGAACTATCCGTGCACAAATGATACAGCAATAGCGTGCCGAAAAACATCGCTGGCATTGACCACGCAACGAATAGCCCAGTCGTCGTTGCTTGATCTTCCAACGTTCCTTTCCGTCGCGCCGAACGAATGCCTAACGGTATGGATACCGCCCAAGCGATGATGATCGACAGCGTGTTGAGCCAGAACGTCACGTACCACTTATCAGCAATGACGGTGAATACATATTCTTTACGAGATTCGGAATAGAGTGTACCCGTAAACAGCTTGACCATGAAATCAGTAAAGCCGGTTTGAAATACCATGGCTCCTATCGCGCTGCCTGCCCGATCAGCATATTCTTTTTGAACCTGTGGATGAGCAAACAAAGCCAATAATCGCGCGCGCTTTTCGGCGGCCTGGGCATCAACCACCACAGCGCCACGGTCGCGGTTGTTCTGATAAAGAATGCGGTTGTTACGCAGCAATTCATTACGCCCTTGAATGAGCTGAAGCTGCTCGCCGGGCATTCGTTCCAGCGTTAAACGGTCGATGCTGACATAGGCGCAATACGACAGCGCCACCGTCGCAGGCGCATGAATCACCGACAGCCGATCGTCGCTCAATACCGCAACCAGCGGAGCAACTCCCTGCGGGCCGGCCAGCCACAAATCTTTTTCCAATTCGTTGCGCTTGCTCGGCTTGTCCTTGTACATGCCATTGGCCAAAGTGCCTTGTAGGCGACTGGTAAAATCTTCCTTATCAGCGAAACCGCGTAGATTGATCACGGCTGGTAAATCGAGTCCGGCACGACGAAAACGGTCGATGTAATTTTCAACGTCTTTCGCTGCGCCCTGCGCCTTGCGATCACTACCCACGCCAGCGCCTTCGCCGCCGCCCTTGCCGGAACTGGCCTGCATCTGCTCAACTAGCGTTGGCCCTTGCAGGCGCATGACGGCAAAGTTGATGATTAAAATCCCGATGAACGTCGGGATCATCAGCAGCAGACGACGAATGACGTAAGCCAACATGAATTAGACCACGCAACGTCCGCGACGGTGACTCATTGACGGAAATTCCAGAACATGCGGCGATCTACCGTTCTTGTCAGCGGATGAAGCTGATCGAGACTTTGATCAACGCCATCAAGATAAAAATCTTTTTTCGGGCTTCCACGGTTCTGCCAAATCAAAATATTCTCTGGGCTGGTAAAGAAGGTATACGGTTGCTCTTCATGAATGATGGCTTGGAGTTCTTTGGCAATGGCGATGCGCGCTGAAACATCAAAGGTTTCGCGTAATTTAAGCGCGAGTTCATCGACACGCTGATTCACGAAACCACAATGATTGCTACCGCCTTGAACTTCGGACTGGCTTGAATGCCATAGTTGGAAATAGTCGATGTCCCAATCCATTTGCCAGCTACCTAAGACCGCATCGAAATCCTTATCTTCAAAAACCCGCATCATTTCCTTCCATTCGAACGGCTTGGGTACCATATCGATGCCAATCTTCCGCAATTCATCTTTGTAAATCAGCATCATATTTTCGAGCGTGGAAATATTGGCGCCATACTTCATGGTGAAACGGAAGTCGTGCTTCACTCCGTTGGTGGTACGGTCCAAAATACCATCGCCGTCGCTATCTTTCCAGCCAGCTTCAGCCAGCAGTGCCTTGGCCTTTTCGAGATCAAAAGTATATGATTTCAATTCGGTATTCTCGTACTGCGTTCCAGGAGCCACATCCGACAACACAGGTACCCCAAGTCCAAAAAAAACGTCCTTGATGATGCGGTCTTTCGGTAAGGCATAACTCATGGCCTTCCGTACCCGCTTATCACTGAAATAATCACGCCGCATGTTCCACCCTAAATAAGAAAACGACAATCTCTTGATGCGTTCCCAACCCAATTCTCCCGCACGCCCGGCCTTAGGATTTTTGACGTCCAAGGCGGCAAAACGCGGCTCATGATGATCCAAGATTTCACTCTTATAGAAATTCGGTGCCAGCCCATAGTAATTGACCATACCATTCTTGAAGGCGATCAATTGTGCGTCGTCTTTTTTGATTTCCATATTCCATTCGATGGCGTCAAAGTGGCCCATGACGCCCCAGTAGTCAGGATTACGACGCAAACGTAGAATTTTATCAGGGACATATTCTTCCAAGATGTAGGCGCCCACTCCGGCCACGGCATGCAATTCATCAAACCAGTGCTGATTGAAATTCACACCCAGTTTATCGGCAGGCACCGTTGAACCATCGCTATTACGCCCATATATATGCCGTGGCAAAGGGGAGAGCGCCATGCTGGCAGCAAGACTATTGTAGGTCTTCTTTTTCCATACCAGTCGCAGAGTATAATCATCGATGACTTCAGCTTTGTCGATGTCCTCATAATAGTTTCGTTTGCTGGGACAGTCGACTGCTTGGTCGAGAATCAGATCAACAGCAAATCTAAAATCCTCCGCCGTCAATTCGACTTCCTTCGCCAACCATGAGTATTCTTTCTGCTGAGCGAGAACCGGACGATGCCACTTAACCCCACGGCGCAAAGTGAACGTGTAGATTTTGTAATCGTCAGAAATGATCACGCTGGTCGCAAGGCTTTCACTCCATTGTTCGGGATGGGTCGCAGGTCGATCACAAAGAGAATCCGTAGTAACCGTCTCCAGTCTTTCAGTGATGGCAGAGCTATCGATCAATGGATTGAGGCGACGTGGAGTTTCTTCAAATACCTTTAACGTACCACCTTGTTTTTCGGCATGAAATCGCGAGCGGTCGTACGGCATTAAAAAATTAACGTCCAACTTCGGATTTCCGTCACGAATTTTTGGGTCGACAATCACAACCGTGGTCGGTTTCGTCGTACCATTCGTGATAACAGCAGCAGGCCGTACGCCCTGTTCTACGTTCTGCAGACGAGCCATTGTTTCGGCTAATTGTTTTTGACTGCGCGCAAGGTCTTGCAGAGCCGTTTCCAAGCGATCGAGGCTTTGACTCACGCGCTGTAATTGTTGCGGTTCACGCCAACGATCGACCGCCATGTACACCAACAACGCAGCAGTAGCGATCAACAACGTCCATTTCAAAGTATTCATCGGCGGACCTCGGGGACGCAGGCTATGAGAGTGAGCCGAATTCGAAAGCTGGGAAAACCATTCGCGCCACGCAACCGTGATCAACACGCGGTCGATCTCGGCTACCGCGCCGGAGCAGCAACAGAAGCGCCATCGGGCGGGAGATGAAAAAAGAAAGACCGACATGTGCCCACGAATTCGCGAGGCTCTTCCTCTTTCCTCTTCCTCTTTCCTCTGCGCCTCTGCGCACTCATGTTCAATCCTGCGTTTCCAGACCGCTTCTGATGAGAGCGATGCAAGCGCGGAGCAGCGTTACCCGCCGATCAACACGCGATACAAACCGAGTTCCTCCAGCCATTCCAAGCGTTGACGTCCGCCGATAAGAAACTTGTCGAAGTCTTTTCCACGACCGGGCAAGGCGGTGAATTTGCATGCCGGAGCATTGGGCAAAGCCGCGAATTCATCACAAGCGCCGTCGCAGTTCTGCAAGGCTAAGCGCAACAGATGATCGTCGGTCAATAATGCACTGTCACTTTCGGACAGCTTGAATTCGTTCGCGGCGGCTTCAGAGAACGTGGTCTCACACATCGCGGCGAGCGACGATAGCTCGGCGGCTAAACGCGCGACACTTTGCGTTGCCGATTCACGTTTGGGCACTTCCGATCTAGGCACGGTGTCGCCGCGCGCTTGTTCCAGCGTTCGGTGATACAGCGCGACGCAGTCTTCCAACAACGGAGCGAGACTGTTGGCCGCTTGACCGGCTTTAGCTTTTTTCTTCAGCACGGTTTCCAAATCGCTCGCCAGAATCGCTGGCAACGCCAGGATGCCACTACCGCCATCAAGATTAATCGTAATCGACACCGGGGGTGGATCGCCAAGTTGTTGCCGCCAATCGGCAACCAATGAGACCATTTCACGAAAGACCGCGCGCAATTTCGGCACCGCTTTAGCCAAGACGGTTACTCCCAATGCCCACCGTGCGCGGTCCAGATATTCCACCAGATCGCGGGCTGCATCACGCGTCGCGATGATCTGACCACGCAAGGTTTTAAATTCGTAGCGATTGCCAAACATACGCGGGCGATATCGGCGGGGATCTTCTGCCAACGACATGATCGCGCGTAAATCGGTTAAGCATTTCGCCATCTCTGCTAAATGACGGTCAGCGACTCGAGCTGCTTGGACTTCTTGATCGGCGGGCAAAGTAATAACCCGTTCGAGCTTGCGCACTTGATCAAGCTTGGCGCGATGATCGCCACCGGTTTCCAGCAGCGTGAAGACTTCGCGATATAAACGCAGGCGCTCGTCAAGTCCGCTTTCGTCACCTTCTTCGAGACGGATTAAACGACGATCGCGCGAAGCGACTTCTTCCATCAATTCATGACGTTCGGATTCCAGCTTGCCGATTTGTCCGCGTAGTTCACGTACGGTGCTTTCCAATTCGCGCCGTGACTGGTCGAGCTTGCGCACTTCGGCGACCACCACCTCGGCCTCGGGCGGCAATGGAGGCACTTCACGACGAGCAGCAATCGCATTGAGCGCGTCGAGCAAACGACGCGTCGCCGAAACCATCGCCTGCGCATGACGACGACTGGTCACCAAATCCTGCCGATACCGCGCAAACGTTCGCGCTACTTGCTGACCAAGCGGCTCGCCTTCGATAACGTTTTCATTCAGCTCACTCAACGCACCAGCGACCACTTGACCAACACGCTGTAATTCATCGCTTTGATGCGCGGTGGCCAGCTGGACCGAACCCAGCTTCGCTTGATTGGAGGACAACTCACTGATCAACGTGTCAAGCCGTCCACTGATCGCTTGATGCCGTTCTTCCCATAGACCCGACAGCGTCTGCATGATCTCAACCGTCAACGACAAATCCGGACGCTCCCCAGGTTGCAAAGCATTGACGCGCTCGTTGAGGTCGCTCGCCCGTTCCTGAAATTGCGCGGCTTCAAAGGCCGCTTCATCGGGGCGAAAACAGATGAAAAAAGTCCGCCACAGCGCCAATCCTTCTTCACCAATTTGATTCGCCAGTGGCGTCGGAGCCAACAAATGCCCAAGCGCACCAAGCGGGTCTGACGCCAAATATCCGCGCACCCGCGCGGCTTCAATCACCGACAAGGACAGATGTTCATAGGCTTGATGCATCGCCGCCAGCGCGCGGGCATGCTCTTGCTGGATCTCTCGTTCAAGGCGCAGAATAGTTGATTTAATGGGACCCATGGGCGCGGACGTTAGCTTGCCCGCGAGAAGCCGAAAGTGGGGATGCCCGTCAGGGCGAACAACTGCGGGAGATGGCAATGAAGACCGTCGATTTACCGCCATACCCCGTTGGGACACTTAGCCGCAAAGAACACTAAGGAAGACAGGGAAGGCTGGCCCGAACTAGCTCAGAATGTTGATTCCATACAGCATGTGAATTTTGACCCGCCTGGTCTTTCCTTTGCGTCCTTAGAGACTGCCTGGAAAAAGCGAAATCTGACATGGAGGACCGAAGAACCGGAGAATGAACAGATTCAAAATCCTATAATCCACGCTGGTTCTTTGCTTTTGGATTCTCCAGTCCTCCGGTCCTCCATGTCATTCTCCAGTTTCCAGACAGCTTCTTAGTCAGCGCCTTGGCGGTGGAAAATCGAAAGCGGACTTTCACAAATCCATCTCCCCTCCAACATCACCGCGCATGACCACTCTCTTCATCGAAATGCCCAGCGGTGTCGCTGGCGATATGTTGTTGGCGGGCCTGTTCGATCTTGGGGCGGACGCCCTGCGCGTGCAGCACGATTTACTGGCCTTGGGCGTCGGTCCGATCCGACTCACCACCAAACGCGTTCGCCCAAGTGGCATTGCTGCGGTGCAGGTTGATGTCCATGCAGAGCAAGAAGCGCAGTGGGATCAACGCTTCGCGGCGACGCAAGAGCATGGAAATCATCCACACGATCACGGTGATGGGCATGTTCATACGCATGAATCTTTGCCGCGTCTGTCGCTCACCAAAACAACCGCAGCCCCCTCATCTGCGCACCGTTCTTACGGGGTTATTCGTGATTTACTGACTGCTGCTCCACTGGCTGAGCGGGTAAAAATTCGCGCCCATAAAATCTTTCGCGTGCTGGCCGAAGCAGAGGCACAGGTCCACGGCGTGGCGGTCGAGCACGTGGAATTTCACGAAGTCGGCTCACTTGACGCCATCGCCGACATCGTCGGCTGTTGTTTAGCGCTTGAGCAACTCGGCGTCGACCGCGTCATTGCCGCGCCGTTATTTCCAGGCAACGGCTTTGTCATGTGCGCGCATGGCCGCATGCCGGTGCCAGTGCCAGCCGTCGCCGTGATGTTGGCGCGCACCGGCGCACCGCATCGTCAAATCGCCCATGACACCGGCGAATTAACCACACCTACCGGCTGCGCGCTGGTGACGGCATTGGCCGATGATTATTTACGCCCAGGCCAAGAACTTTCTCTGACCAGCAGTCGCGTCGGTTATGGCGCTGGCCATAAAATAATCCCAGGACAGGTCAACGTCGTACGGGTCAGCCTGGTCGAGCAAACCACGGCCATGCGCGACCAAGTTTGCGAACTGCGCTGCCAAGTAGATGACAGCACTGGCGAGCAACTTGCCGTACTGATGGCCGACGTACTCGCGGCTGGCGCCAGAGACGTTTATTTAACGCCGGTGTTAATGAAAAAAGGCCGCCCTGGTTACGAACTCACCGTGCTGACCGAACCGAATGAACGTGAGCGCATTACGGCACTGGTATTATCCCGCTCATCCACCATCGGCGTTCGTCACCATCTGGTCGAGCGCACGATCTTAGCTCGTCGCACCGCCAGCGTCAGCGTTCACGGCCATGAAATCCCGCTAAAAATAGTCACCCTGCCCAACGGCAGCGAACGCGCAAAACCTGAAGCCGATGCCGTGCTGGAAGTTGCCCGCGCTCTAGGCTTGTCATTCGATGAGGTCCAACGTGAGGCGCTTAATGCGTGGGAAGAGCAACAGCAAGCGTCGTGAAGTTAGAGGAAATCTGAACGAAGATTCGCACAAATCTACCGAGAAATTATTGAACAAGAGGAACGGAGGAACGGAGGAATACAGAAATAGAAATTTGCTTTCGTTTTCCATTTCTGATTCCTCCGTTCCTCCGTTCCTCTTGTTCAATCTTGAATCTGCGCTTTCGGAAAATTTGAACTTCCCTACAAACCAACCCCCAAGCGTTCCGCCATCGCGTTTCCTGCTAGCCATCCACTCGTCCAGGCATTCTGAAAATTAAACCCACCAGTGATGGCATCAACGTCCAAACATTCTCCGGCGATGAATAATCCAGGGTTTTTTCGGCTTTCCATGGTGCGCCAATTCACTTCTTCGCGCGCGACGCCGCCAGCGGTGACGAATTCATCTTTGAAGGTGCTTTTGCCGGTCATTGCGACGGTGCAGGTATTCAGTTGAGCGGCCAATGCCTCCATCTGCTCTTTGGTTAATTGCGCCCAGCCGACGCCGTCGATCACGCCTGCACGCAGCAGCAACGCGTCCCATAAACGCCGGGGAATTGCCGCTGGCTGGGAGTTTTTCGGCAATTTTGCTCCATTTGCTTTACGGGCGTTGGCGCACCATTCGGTGGCGGAAGCTCCGCCCAGCCAATCAACGCTGACGCGACAGCGATAATTTACGGCGGCTAATCGTCGCGCGCCCCATGCTGAAGCACGTAGCGCAGCCGGACCACTGAAACCCCAATGCGTACACAGCAGCGGACCTTGCGTGGTGATCTCTTCCTCTAAGTCGAGCAAAGTGAGATGGACCTTCTCGACGCTAAGTCCGGCCAACGCATGGACCCACGGTTCCGGGCAGGTGAACGTAAATAGCGATGGTACCGGCGGCACGACGGTGTGTCCCAACATTTCCGCCAAGCGATGGCCGCTTTTTCCTGAGCCAGTCGCCAACAAGACGGTGTCCGCTTCAATCACACCATTTGCGGTTTCAACTCGCCAACGATTATTTTCTGCTTTCAGTGAACGCACGACCGTTTGCGTACGAACCTCGACCCCTGCGGCCTGCGCGGCTGAGGTCAAACAATCGATGATGGTTTCTGAGCGATCGGTGGTCGGAAACATTCGGCCGTCTTCCTCGACCTTGAGTTCGACTCCGCGACCCTCAAACCAAGCGATCACTTGCCGTGGTCCAAAACGAGAAAATGGCCCAAGTAATTCGCGCGTGCCACGTGGATAATTACCGACCAAAGTCTTTGGCTCCAGACAATCATGCGTCACATTGCAGCGCCCGCCGCCTGAAATACGGACTTTAGATAAAACCTCGCCGGTGGCTTCTAAAATGATGACGTGATGGCCTGGATTTGACTCGGCGCAGGTGATCGCGGCAAAAAATCCTGCGGCGCCGCCGCCGATGATGAGTGCTGTGGGCATCGCGGGAGCGTCGCAGGACCAAGACGGCACACAACCGAGGGCCATTTTTTTCGGCTTTGTCGCGGAGGTATACATGCTGGACGTTTCAGTCGTCCCTACGGGACTTATTTTCGCTGGGGTTTTTCCAGGCACTAAAGTGCCTGGCTATTTTCACAGCGTCCCGCTGGGACGCGAGAACGGCGTACCGATGCGACGCGAGAACGGCGTCCCGATGCGACGCGAGAACGGCGTCCCGCTGGGACGCGAGAACGGCGTCCCGCTCGGACGCGAGAACGGCGTCACCATGCGACGCGAGAACGGCTGAGTCTTATTTTGCCTGTCGGCATTTCGTCTCACACGCAGTGGATGGAGCGATCCAGCCTGCCACCCCTTTCACTCTATAATTTTTCGGTTGTTCATAGCCTCCCCACACCATGACCACGATGCCTACCTCCAGTTCCGCCATCAGCACCAGCAACACCAGCCGCCTTATTTCTGCGGGCACCGGCCCGGTGCGATTGACGTTGCGCTTGGCCAACGACGCCGATGCCGCCGCGCATCACGCTGCGCTGGTGGTCGCCAAAGCAATTCGCACAGCGGCGAGTCAAAAACGGCGCTGCGTTTTGGGGCTGCCGACTGGTAAGACTCCGCTGCCGATTTATCGCCTGTTGGTGGAGTGGCATCGTGCTGGACAGTTTTCGTTTAAACATGTGACCACTTTCAACCTGGATGAATATCAACCATTGCCTCGTTCGTCGACGCAAAGTTATTGGTCGTTCATGCATCAAGCGCTGTTTAATCACGTCGACATTGATCCAGCAAACATTCATGTGCCACGTGGCGATTTGCCAGAAGCAGAAATCGCGGAGCACGCTGCCGAGTACGAACGCGCTATCGCTGAAGCGGGCGGTCTTGATGTCGTGCTGCTGGGCATCGGTGGCAACGGTCACATCGCGTTCAACGAACCTGGTGCGCCGGCCAGTAGCCGCACACGACTGGTGCGCCTTGCTCCGAATACGCGCCGTGCGGCTGCTCCTGATTTTGGCGGCGAATCAATGGTTCCCACCGGCGGTGTCACCATGGGTATCGCCACTATTTTGGCCGCCAAACGCGTCGTGCTGTTGGCGATCGGTGCGGGCAAAGCTGCTGCCGTAGCTGCCGCCGTCGAAGGCCCGATTGAAACGACTTGTCCGGCCAGTTTTTTACAAACCCATCACGACGCTGAAGTGGTGTGCGATCCTGGTGCTGCTGCTCGATTAATCGCGGTTCGCAAACCGTGGTTGGTCGGCCCAGTCGCTTGGGATTCGCGTCGTACGACTGCGGCTGCGATTGATGTCGCCGAAACGGCAAAAAAGCCGTTGCTGAGTTTAAGTCCTGATGATTACCGCGCGCGTGCGTTGGGTGATTTGCTCGATGGTTTCGGCCCGACCGATCATTTGAATCTCGATACTTTTCGTGCACTCCAAAGTCGCGTGACGGGTTGGCCGGGCGGTAAACCACCCGATCGCCGCCGTCCAGGTGACATTCCGCAACCGGATGACGGGATCTTTCCCAAAACGGTCGTGGTGTTTAGCCCTCATCCAGACGACGACGTCATCGGCATGGGTGGAACGATTGCTCGCTTGGTCGAACACGGTCATCAGGTGCACATCGTTTATCAAACCGCCGGCCACCGCGCCGTGAGCGATGACGATCTACGCCGACACCTCGCCTTCGCCGATGGGGCAGCGACGATCACCGGGTCATCACGTCCATCAGCAAAACCAGAGCACACCGCGACGCTCAAGGCGCTGGTTCGCCGCACCGAAGCCACCGCCGGAGCCGGCGTGGTTGGCGTGACTCGCGAGCACCTGCATTTTCTCGACAGTCCGTTGTATGGTCGCGGCACCGTGGGCGACGACGACCTTGCCTTGCATGTGGAATTGCTGAATCGCTTGCGGCCACATCAAGTGTATGCCGCTGGCGATTTGGCCGATCCGAATGGCACACACCGACGTTGCTTGCTGGCGTTACGTGCAGCGCTGCGGCAATGCACCACCGCCGATTGGTGGGCCACCTGCAGTTGTTGGCTCTATCGCGGCGCCTGGGACGAATACGAACTCGACCAGATCGATCGCCTCGTCCCGCTTTCCCCGGGCGACGTTTTGCGCAAACGTCAAGCGGTGCTGCGGCACCAATCGCAACGCGACGGCGCGATGTTCATGGGCGAAGATGCGCGTGAATTTTGGCAACGTGCAGAGGAACGAAACACCGGCCTCGCTGCGCGACTCGATCGCTTAGGGTTAGCGCAATATGCAGCGCTTGAAGCCTTTGTTCGTTGGCAGCCGAGCGAAGATACCTGGTTGGTGTGAACGATTGAGTTCATCACGCGGTTTCCACTCGCCAGTCCCCGTAGCTCATCGTTCATCCAGCCCAAGCACGCTGGTTGCCATGGTAACAAGCTTATGGTCTTCCCACTGCCAGATCAATTTATTGTCGTAATCGAATTCAAGCAGGTGTGGTCCTTTGCCCTCTTGGCCATGACCGCACCAGTTGGCCACTAATAAGTGACCGTCAGCGATGCGATCGAAACTCGAAAACCATAATAGACGCGCATTGGGGAAGGCCTCTTTGCCGCCAATGGAATGAACTATTTTACCCTGCGGATCGATCTCCGCGACGGTCAAGCCTTCGCCAGTAGCAGCCAGGACATTGCCATTTAATAGACGTTCACCGATATAACCTTTGCCTGGCAGTTTATATTCCGCCACTTTTTTACCGGCAGCATCGACTTCAAAAATCATATGTGGGCCAGCGAGTCCGAGCAGATAATGACCATCTGGCGTGAGGCGAATCAGGCGCAAATCACCAGGGCAATCGACGGGAATGTTGGAAACCACTTTGCCCTTAGGGTCAACCGTAATCAAATGCACGCCACCTTGGCTTGAGCCAAGAACGGTGTTGCCATTCGGTAAACGACGAGCCGATGAAATATCTTGTTGGCCATTCACCGACCACAGCAGCTTACCATTGGCAATCGAATATTCACCAGCGCCATCGCCATGACTGACCAAAATACGGGGTTCACCAAACTGCAAGGGATCTGGTGCTGGTGGCTTAACTTTGGCGCCACCGGACGGCTTTTTCTTGGGCGGCGGTGGCGGTGTCACCATACCAAGGCGCTGAAGATCACGCGACGCATGAGGAACGTTAACGCTCCAATTTAATTCCGGATGAACTTGATCGACTAGTACCAATCGGCTGGGGCCATTATCCAGAATGGCGAAACGATGCAGAATCACTGGCGCCGGGGTAGGTGTCTTCGGCTTTTTTTCAGCTGCCGAAACCGTCACCGAAAAAAGAGACAGCATCAGAGCGATAGGCATGAAGAATAATGAGCGCATGAAAGGTCCTTAGCGAGAATGATTGGTGAATTGCAGGATATCGGTAAATGATAACGGATTAGGCGATGATCTTGGTTATCGGCGCGACGCTTTCGACGCCCACCAGTTTTTGGTCGAGTCCGTTATAAAAATAACTAAGCAGGTTTGGGTCAAATCCGAGCTGACGCAAAATGGTGGCATGAAGATTTTTTACCCCATAAGGATCCTCGACCGCAGTGCCGCCCAGTTCATCCGTCTGGCCAACGCTGACGCCACCCTTGATGCCGCCACCAGCCATCCACATGGTGAAGCCATAGCAATTATGGTCACGGCCAGTTCCTGAACCATATTCTGCCGTTGGTTGGCGACCAAATTCACCGCCCCATACGACCAGCGTTGAATCGAGTAATCCGCGTTGCTTGAGATCTTTTAATAAGCCAGCAATAGGTTTGTCAGTATTCCCCGCATGGAAAGAATGATTCTTCTTCATGTCGGTGTGCGCATCCCAATTGTCGTCGTTGTGTGCGCCGCCTGAATAAAGCTGAATGAAACGTACACCACGTTCGACCATGCGCCGGGCCAACAGGCACTTCGAACCGAAATCGGCCGTGCGGGCTTCGTTGATGCCGTATATTTCCTTGATGTTCTCTGGCTCTTTTGACAGATCGACCGCATCAGGGGCGAATTGCTGCATTTTATAGGCCAGTTCGTAGCTCGAAATGCGCGCCGCAAGTTCACTGTTATCTGCGCGCGTGCTTTGATGGGCTTCGTTAAATTCTTTGAGTGAATCGAGCATATGACGCTGCTCAACGCTGCTCATGCCTGCGGCTGGTTTCAAATCGAGGATGGGCACCCCGCGCGGACGAAGCACGGTGCCCTGGTAGCAAGCAGGCATGAAACCGCTTTGCCAGTTTTTCGCGCCACTAATGGGACCGCCGGTTTTATCGAGCATCACGACGAAACCAGGCAGATTTTGATTGACGCTTCCCAGCCCATAGTTGACCCATGATCCCAAGGCTGGATATCCGCTGAGAATTCGACCACTGTTCATCTGCAACATGGCCGAACCATGGATCGGCGAATCCGCCGTCATAGAATGGATGAAGGCCATATCATCGACGCACGTTCCCAGATTCGGAAATAACTCAGAAATCATCTTTCCGCTTTTTCCATAGCGAGAAAATTTCCACTGTGGGCCGACGACGCGGCCTTCATTCTTATGCCCACCGCGACCGAAGGTTTTCACCGGAATGGTTTTGCCATCGAGTTCGTAGAGTTTGGGTTTGTAGTCGAAAGTATCGACCTGACTTGGACCACCATACATGAAAAGAAAAATCACGCTCTTTGCCTTCGCAGGCAGCGGCGGAGCCTTGGGCGCAAGTGGATTCCGATAGGGCGTCACTCCATCTGCGGCGAATGCCTGACGCGTAAAAAAATCGCTGCCAAGTAAACCGGCAAGGGCAACCGCGCCAAATCCATTGCCGGTTCGGCATAGAAGATTGCGCCGTGAAATACGGCTCCCCTGCTGCGGTGTCGATTGACCAACAGACTGGGCCAAGTTGAGTGCGGGTTGGAGAGATGAGGTCATGAGAGTCTCCCGTGCATCAATCAAGGTAGACGAATTCGTTGAGATTCATCAGCAATAAACACAACGTCGTTAGTCCATTGCTTTTTTTCAAAAATGCTTGGCCACGTTTGAGATCGTCCTCAGTCGCTGGGCGTTGAGTAACCAATTGAACGGCCAGACCAATTTGCTTTGCTTGATCAGCTCCGGCTTCACGCTGAACACGCTGCGCAAAACGTGCCGCTTGCTGATTCATGAATTCACTGTTCATCATGGTCAGCGCCTGCGTTGGCACGGTGCTAGAAAAACGAACGGGGCAACTCGCCTCGGTGTCAGCCGAATCGTGTACGGCGAGCAGTGGATACAGCAGCGATCGTTTGACCTTGATGTAGACACTGCGACGCGCTGCCTCAGTTGCCGAGGACTGGCCCCAGCCTGAACCTGGCATCGACTGGGTGCTGAGTACCTCTTGCGATAAGGGCGGGAAAATATCTGGTCCACCCATGGATAAATTTAATTCCCCACTGACCGCCAGAACGGAATCGCGAATTTCTTCTGCACCTAATCGGCGCATAGAAAAACGCCATTGCAGGGCATTCGTTGGGTCTTTAGCTAAATTATTTGTCTCGGCGACGGAAGCTTGGCGATAGGTATTGGAGGTCATAATTAAGCGATGCATGGACTTAAGCTTCCAGCCGCGAGCTACCAATTCACAAGCCAGCCAGTCCAGCAAACGTTGATTGGTCGGTTGCTCGCCAAAGCCGCCGAAATCATTGGACGTCACCACGATTCCTTTGCCAAAATGATGCTGCCACAGGCGATTCATCATGACGCGAGCGGTTAGTGGATTGTCTGGGCTACCAATCCAGTTAGCGAGCTGAAGACGCGGGCGAGCGACATTCGCTGGCAATTCTTTCGCTCCCAATACCTGGGGAAAACCTGGGTTTACTTTCTTGTCTGGGTTATGTGGATTTCCGCGCTTAAGAATATACGTGGGCTGAAGCGCACCCTCAACTGCGGCCAGCGCCTTACCTTCGCGCGGGACATCTTTCTTTACATCGGGATGATCAATGAGCGCCTTAAGACTGGATAACTCCATGAGTTGATCGACGTAGCGCACGTAGACATCTTTGCCCATGACTTCTGCGCCGCGTGCGGCGATTTGTTCAGCAAGACTTGCGCTTGCGTTGATCTTGTCACTTTTGCTCGCACGTTTACTGAAGTCAGTCTCTGCACGAGTGATCTGTTCTTGCAGCTTAGTTATTCTTGCCGCGTACGCTGGTTTAGTCCCAGCATCGGAGGGAATCGTCACCTCGATATTTACACCACTAGGGGCCATCGGCTGAAGCCCCTGAAAGAAAGCGACCATGCGATAGTAATCTTCCTGCGTCAGAGGATCTTTTTTATGATTGTGACAACGCGCACACCCCAGGCTGATGCCGAGCATAGCCTGCGCTGTCGTGGAAACGATGCCGTCTAAATGATCATAATGCGCCTGTTCACGATCAGCGGGCTCATCATCCCACTGACCAAGTCGGCAGAAACCGCTAGCGATAACGCCATCGGCAGTGGGCTTTTCAAACAGATCGCCAGCAAGCTGCTCAGCCAAGAACATATCATACGGTTTATCTTCATTGAAGGCGCGGATGACATAATCGCGATAGCGCCAAGCGTTTGGTTTATCGCCATCGCGCTCAAAGCCGTTGGTTTCCGCGAAGCCAACCACATCAAGCCAATGACGTCCCCATTTTTCACCGTAATGCGGATTGACCAACAAACGCTCAATGAGCTTTTCGTACGCCAGCGGATCCGTATCCAGCACGAACGCTTCGACCTCTTGCGGCGATGGCGGCAGGCCTAGCAGGTCGTACGTCGCACGACGGATCAGCACCCGTCGATCCGCTTCCTTCGCTGGCTTCAGGCCCTTCGCATCAAGGCCAGAAAGAATAAATGCGTCAATCGGATTTCGCACCCAGGCGCTATTTTTAACCGCAGGTGTCGTTGGCCGCGTCGGCTTGCGATAGGACCACGCTCCGCCGCCTTTGTTTTTTACCACTGGCTTTACCGCTACTGATTTGCCGGCAGCGCTAACCGGCCCCAGGTCTTTGCGCCCCCATGTTGCTCCAGAACGCACCCATTTACCCAGCAGATCCAGGTGTTCCTTCGGCAATTTTTCCTTCGGTGGCATCTGATGATCGTCGTCGCTGTAACTAATCATTTTCAGCAACAAACTATTGCCGGGATTATCGAGATCGATCGCTGGGCCGTTGTCTCCACCAGCGATCAGATTGGCGTAGCTCGTCAGCAACAGCCCGCCCTTGACCTTATCATCAGCGCCATGGCATTTGAGGCATTTGTCATTTAGGACCGGAGCGACTTGCTCTTCAAAAAAGCGAACACCATCCGCTACGGAGCGCGCGTCAGCCGCGCTCACTCGGCTTGCGGCGAGCACAACGACAAGCACGAGCACGATGCGCATCGCGTAATTTAGGCGCTTAGTCATTGATCCGCTCATGCCTTTCGCTCGCAAAGGTCGGTTCGTGGTGCACAGCAAAGAACACCACCGAGCCGATATGTACCCATAACCGCTTGTTAGCTTATTGAGCTTGTCGTGACGACCTCAGACCTTAGCTAAAAATTCATGGTCGTTTGAGTCTGTAGAACCTCCTACTGCTTGCTCATGCTCGCTCAAACGCGTTTATACACCTTCGCTATCGGCTCGTGCGGGCCTGTCGCTCCGTCAATTGATCTGCTCTTCATCGAATCTTTACTGAGCGTATTCTAATTCATGGCTCAATGACCAAAGCGACCATTTGTCCACAATGCCAAACCGTTACGCGAAACGATGTGACTGGCTTTTGCTCCAATTGTGGTAGTGGGATGTTGCCAATTGTATTGGCTCAGCCGGTGTCCGTCGCCAATGAAGATCGTGATCCTCCTGATATGGTCATCTTGCAAAACAGTATCGGCCCTCAACCCCAAAGACCTCCAAGCAGCCGAAGCACGACGGAAACATTAATTTTGTCAGCGAATGAAGGCGTTGATTCTTCAGCTATTCGACTGGGGTCACATGCCGTTGCAGATTCGCAGGAATTGCCAAGCGGAATAAGTAGTACCAATAAATTTACCCTCATTGAAGAACTGGGACGCGGCGGAATGGGAGTCATCATTCGCGGTCGCGACAAAGTTCTTCATCGGGATGTGGCACTGAAAGTCATCCGTGATCAAGGTGACGACCTGCAGCGTGAACGTTTTATCAAAGAAGCGCAGATCACTGGCCAGCTCGAACACCCCAATATCGTTCCTGTTCATGAATTCGGCGTTGATCACAGTGGAAGAATTTTCTTTGCCATGAAACTGGTGCGCGGCCGCACGTTGGCAGAAATTATTGATGGCCATCGAAAAAATGATGCACAAACAATGGCGGAATATCCACTCACTCGTTTGGTTACTATTCTAGTCCAGGTTTGTCACGCAGTTGCATTCGCACATTCACGCGGCGTCATCCACCGCGATCTGAAGCCCAGTAACATCATGTTGGGCGACTTTGGCGAAGTGATGTTAATGGACTGGGGCTTGGCGAAAGTTGACGTCGTAGATGTCCCAAATCCTGCAGGGCTTGATGATCCCACACCCACCACAGGCCATCGACCAACCGTACATAAACTCGACGAGACGCACGACGGCGCTGTCCTTGGTACGCCAGTTTATATGCCACCAGAACAGGCCATGGGGCAAATCAGTAGCATAGATGCTCGCAGCGACGTTTATGCGCTTGGGGCGATACTATACGAAATGCTGACCTTACGCACGCCAGTCGAAGGCGAAGAGATCAAAGAAGTATTACATAAAGTTATTTTCGGCCATATTGCTGCACCTGAAGTTATCTCGCCAGAGCGAACGATTCCACGTGATTTGTCTGCGGTGGCGATGAAGTCCTTGTCATTACGTCCAGACGATCGTTACCCTGATGTCATTCACATGCGCCGTGATTTAGAACTTTTTTTAGATGGGCGCGTGGTCTCCGCTCGACATGACACTTTTATTGAAGTCCTGATACGCTTCGGTAATCGCAATCGCATCGCTTCTTATGCGGTGGGTTCCGTTTTATGCGTTCTGCTTGCCGTCGTCATTTTCGGTTATGTCGCCAACGTGGCGCAACGACGCGTTGCCGAATCAGAACGGCAACGTGCTGAGATAATGCGCCACACCGCGGAAACTGAGCGTGCCAGAGCTGAAGTCAGCGGAGCCAATGCCGATCAGGAACGACAGCGAGCGATAAGCGCGCAGCATCAAGCGGAGGAGCAACGTCGTTTAGCTGACGAAGCTCGGTCAAAAACGGTTGTCGCATTGGAAAGTGAATCACGCCTGCGACAACGTAGCGAACAAACCGCTCATTTCGTTTCGCTCTCGCTGGCCAGTGAACAAATAACTCGGCGAGACTTCGACGCCGCACGAGCGTCACTTGATGCCTGCCCCCTCCGCCTACGTGATTGGTCTTGGCGTCGCCTTGCTTTATTGTGCCATCAAAATCTGGCCCAATGGAACGATCACCTGGGTTCGGTCACCCACCTCGCCAATGGCATGAACGGCCAGCGATTGGCATCCGCCGGTGCGGACGGATCGGTGGTGATGATTGATGCAGCGACTCGTCACCACGTATTCGAATTAAAAATAACAGCCAATGCCATTGCCATTGCCAATGAACATCCATTACTAGTCGTCGCCGATGCCGAACAGGTCTTACTCTTTACCGCAACTGACGGGAAGCCACTCGGCAACGTGCCAATCCGCAACGTTTGTTGCATCGCGGTGAACGCTAATGGAACTCGCGTCATTGTTGGTGACACCGTCGGCGAATTATCGTCGTTCGATCCACGTACCTTAGAATATCACTTACTTGGTCGATTAAATTCGACCGCTTCGTCGTTGTCGATAAACGCTGAGGACGAAATCGTCGCTGGCGATGTGCATGGACACATCTTGCTCTTTGATGCGACAGAAAAACTTTTATCGCAGAAAGTGCTACCAGGGAATCTTTTGGCATTATCGACTCAAGGAATGGCATTGATGATGAATGATCAGCATCACGTTTCGATCTATGATGCCGTCAGTGGATCGCGGATTTCGCAGGTTCCAGCACAAAATCAAACCCAGAGCCAACTCACTGGATGTTTTTCAACCAATGGAAAACTCTTTGCCATCGGCAGCGAAGCACGCGTGACACAAGTATATGATAGTCTGACTGCAGCACCCGTCGCTACCCTTGAAGGACATGCGGGAGCGGTCCTCGCATTGTCATTCATCAATGGCTCAGAGCTCTTGGCGAGCGGATCCGCCGATGGCAGCGTCCGTTTATGGAACGCTAGAAAATCTGGATCTTATCGCGAGCTATGCCCACCAGATCAGGAATCAAATATTTACCTAACCACAAACCAAGAAGCCGTGCTTATCCAAGCCGGAAGTGACGGCATCGCGCGCTCTTTGGCGATCAATAGCCAGACGACCACCTGGGAAACCGCTCTCGGTTTCTATGTACGCACGGGATATTCCTCGCCACGTCACGCGATGATCGCTCTCGGTGGTGATCATGGGCAGCTCCGAATCTTGGATGCACGCACCGGAGAAGTTGTCGCAGCACATGGATTCGGCACTGGTGTGTTACAAAGCATAGTCATGGATCAAGACGTGAACCGAATATTTGTTACGGATGACGATGGCATGCTCCACGGTTTAGACCGCGTCAGCGGAAAGCGATTTTCTTTGCCTGTCGCTCGCGCAGGATATTCCGCGCTCGCAATATCCGCTGATAAGAAGCAGGTCATCTGCGCCGGAATCGGCGGAAAAATTGCCTGGATCTCCAGTGAAAATGGCGCTGCTCTGCGTACTGACACGACGCGACTGCAAGCCATAACATCATGGTGTTGGTCGCCTGATGGAACGCGCTTAGCCATTGCCGGTGATGACGTCATCCTCTTGTGGAATCCGAACACCCACGAAGTCACGTCAACACTGCGCGGCCATAGCGGGGTGGTCAGCAACGTTTCATTTTCATCAGACGGAAGTCGCTTAATAAGCACAAGCCATGACGGAACGGTCCGCATATGGGATCTTATCAGCGCACGCACACTCATTGTGATTGATGCACACTCCGGCGGACTTCGCTCTGCCCACATGACCAAAGATGATCATGAACTCATCACTATCAGTAATGACGGCAGAGTACTCGTCTGGTCTGCACTCGAACCACAATCATGGGACTGAGAAACCGAGTTATGGAAAACAGTACGTTGCGCTTTCGCTAACATCGCCCACTTCGCTGATCCCTATTCTTCCACGACAATTCTCATGCCTAAGTGTGCATGATGCGCGACCGGAAGATATTTTCCGCGAGTGGCGGGTCTTCCTTCAGATATATCGACGGCCCATGAACCGCCCCGAGCTACCCGGCTAATGCCATCCAATTGAAGTGGATCGATTGACGGCTGCGATGGGTAGGGCCCATACATGTCTTGGCACCATTCCATGACATTGCCCTGCATATCGTACAAGCCCCAGGCATTGGCAGGCAAGCCCATGACCACCTGTGAAGATGAAATGTTTGGACCACTAAACCATCCAATAGGTAATGATGAAGCGTGCTCTTCGCTGCCTGCTCGACAGGCATACTCCCACTCTGCTTCGGTTGGCAATCGCGCATGCAAGCCGGGAATAAAAGAATTGAGTCGCCGCGTGAACGCGACGCTTTCATGCCAAGTAATATTTTCTACAGGCAAGCGATCACCGCCAAAACCAGACGGCTTTGTACCCATAAGGGAAAAATATTGCGCCTGAGTTACTTCACTCTCGCCCATCCAGAAATTATGCGACAGCGTGACTTCGACCGCCTGTTCGTCAGGGCGGAACGCTGGGTTGGTGG
>JAYVSL010000106.1:0-25282 GCA_043775355.1 Planctomycetota bacterium | reverse complement strand
CCCGGCAATAACAGCACAGCGAGTCCCAACATCGGCAAGCATCTACGCGACCAACCACAAGGTGCGCACAACCGAGTCAGCAAAAAGGGAGCGTTCTTGGCCATAGGACGATGGCGAAGATTGCCCTCACACGCCCCCAAGTCCAGGAAGGCAAGGCCGCAGGATCCGCAGACCACGCGTTGACAGCTGTGGGGTACCTCCTAGCTTTCCGCCTCGTTAATGTGTTCCCTGTAGCTCATTTGGTTAGAGCGCTAGACTGTGGCTCTGGAGGTAGCGGGTTCGAGCCCCGTCAGGGAACCCACTCACAATGAACGTGCGAACCTGCCCAATATAAGGGCAGGAACGTGCGGTTCGCAAACCGTCTCGATTCAATCGAGGCTCAATCACACCTGCCGCATGATGCGTGCGGGTGTTTTTGTTGGCCTCTTGCGGCTACCCAACGTCGGTAATCGCAGCAGCCGAGCGACTGCGGGTCTCAGCGTCGGTATCAAGATCAATCGGTTCGACGTTTTCCATGGTTTCTGCATTCACATCAATTGGCAACGGCCCACGACGAAAACGTAGACCGGCACCGATTAATCCACCTATCAAGAAGAGGGCGATGCTCAGGCCGGGTATTATGGCTGACCACGGCAATACGTCGTGACGAAGAGCAATCCGCGTGGCAATGGCGACAACCGGTTCCAACGGTAGGTGCATCGCATGCTGGCGCTGAATAAGCTGAAAGTGCTCCATGCGTTTACGCTTGTCTGGGTCAGCGGCATTGACGCCTTGCGCGGTACGACTGAGCCAATCGATCATCGCCTGATCAGGAACGGTTTGCCCGTAATCACCTTCAGCGGGAACTCCATACGGTTCCAGTAAATGGCGATGATGACGAAGTACGGCGCTTCTGGCTTCAGCTTCGGCGCCCAGAATTACCGGAGATAGTCGCGCCAACCACGGCAATGGCTGACCATCCAATGGTGCCAACATGCTATCCCATGCTTCACCAAGTTGAACCAGCGCGAGGTCGGCAGCTGGCCCATAGGTCGCCTCATTTAAACGCACAGCTGCTGACTGGACTGCCGCTGCGGCAACGGTGCGATCACCGCCCAAAGCAATAATTTGCTCGCGATAGGACTCCAGATTATCCGGATCCGTCAGGGCAAACAATTCCCACACCACACGAATGCCGTCCAAGTCACGCTGCTTTATCACCGCATCTAACGCACCGCGCAATTGACTGCGAATATCATTCGCCATCGATTTCCACGTGGCGCTCTCGCGCATGACGCCCAACGCTGCTCGCACCAATTCGAGATCGGCCCCTGGATTCGGCAAGAGACGACCGAGTACATCAACGGCTTGATGTTCGACTGGAGCTCGCCAAGCGTCAGGCCAATCGCTACGATAATTCGAAAACGCGGTTAAGGCATTGGCACGAGCACGCGCGCCAGCCGCGAGAATAAGCAGACATCCAAAAACGATGACGCCAAGCGCTTGGATGAGGACCATGAGGTGACGGGTTTTCATCCGTTTCTCCCCGATAAACGAGTCAAAACCGCAGCGCAAAGCAGCATCACCAAAGCAATGCCGGCGCCCATTAATGCTTTTGCTCCATCGCTTACGGCCAACTGCGTCAGGAACGTCACGGCCGCCAACGGCATAATTATGGCCACGGCAACACGCCAGCCTTGGCGTAAACGGAAAGCCGAATATGCGTTCAAATGCCGCGCAACGGCGTCAAGTTTGATCACCCTCCAGGCAGCAAATGACTGCATGAAAACCGTGATTCCTAACATCCAAAGCAGGCCATCAAATAACCATTGAGATGACTGCGCATGCGTCACCAACACCGCTGCGCTGAAGAATATGCCTAGGTTCAACGCTGGCACGACGCGTTCGCGCGGTAAACCAAATTTGTCGACCAATGGGGCGACAATCGCTTCGCTCATCGCTAACATTGCTGGCATGATGAGCGCAAAGAGCGCGATAAACCACACGGTCAGCAGGATGCCGCTCCACCAAGCAGGTAGTCCGCTGTTTGCTAATGCCACCGCCACCGTCGTCACTCCACTTGGCAGATGTAAATCTGCCAAAGTTCCATCAATCA
The DNA here is from genome assembly GCA_043775355.1 of Planctomycetota bacterium. GTDB lineage: Bacteria > Planctomycetota > UBA11346 > UBA11346 > UBA11346 > BOG-1363. Next base: position 23,187 of record JAYVSL010000106.1, on the reverse strand, counting down.
CGATGACCCCACTGCCAAGCGCGATCACGATCAACAGGACGACTTGACCGATGGCTCCTGCAAGAACCGCAATGCTGCCAATACCGATGGCATCGGTCGATCGATTAAGGTAGCTGCCATACGCGGTGACCGCCCCGGTACCACAACCCCAGCCGAGAAGTACCAGCACAATCGCATTCATCCACGGTTCCGGGGCTGCCAATCCCATCCATCCAGCGGAATCAGGAGTCAAAAGCGAAATCAAACCATCCACGGCTCCAGGATGTACCAACAACGCACCGCCCACTAATACCAATCCAAAAAATCCAATAATGGTCATGACCATCGCCGAGCGTGCGATGGTCGAAGCCCCACGCCACAATCTAAATTGCACCACGCCCAATGCCGAAGCGATCGCCATCAAATCACCACCCGTATGTGGCGCGACAATATTTGCCGCATTCGCTACCCACGGATTGGGCTGATTGGCGAGCGCCGTCAACAAGCTGTTGTAGGCGCTCAACGCCAATCTTCCGGCCATCAGAACTAAGATGAGCAATGCTAATAATGCAGCCCCTGCTGCTAACCAACCCACGATCTCCCATGGTTTACTCGCTTTGCGAATGCTTTCGCTCAAGCTGTCTTGATAGATCGCACCGATCCCCAGTTCGAGCACCACGAATGGAATGGCGAGGATAAATACGGCCACGACCCATGCGACCAAAGCTGGGCCATTCGGCAGAGCGCTATCAGGACGGCACATCACCATTCCCACGCCGATGCCAGCAATTGCGACGATCACTCCAAGGCGATCAGGCCAACGTGGACGGAAGGGTTGCATGAAGGACAGTCTATAAGCGCCGGTCGATAGACCAACTAGCGGCAGTGATCATTTCACCGCGCCGAAACTGCTGAATCAGTCCAATAATTTATGCGTCTGCATGACTGCCAACCATGCGCGTAACGCGCCGTCGGGAATTCGCACCTGATCACTCTGACCAGTCACTGACTGACGATGCAATGGAATCGTGGCATTTTCCAGGCGTTTGGCGACAAATGCGACCGGGCGTCCAATAACCTCAGCGGCAGCGGCGGTTTCGAGCACCACGCCAGGATCAACTACCACGCGCCAGATTGGTTCACGGGTCAAATCCTGGCGCGCTGATTTACGATTGGCCGCCATTAAGGAATCTGCGGCAGCCAACAAACGGTCACTGGGCGCGGCAGAAGCCGCCAACAATTTGAATCGTGCGATTCGCAATTCGTAGCAAGTACCAAACATGGTTTCAAAACGCGGGACGAACGCATCAAGCCATGCCGCCGCAGGCAGCGGAATAGCGAGTCGAATAGCGGTATCGCTCAGATGCACCACCAACTCGGCCAAGCCGTCCGCGTCGGCCTCTTCATTCAATAATTGATCCAGACAATTCGCCGCCGCCTCGGCTTCGCCGGCAACCAAAAGGCAGCGAGCCGTCAATACCACAGAATCCTCATCAAGTTTCTTCGCGCTATCGCGTACACCCGCGCCAATCCAATGCGCCAAATCACGCAGACGATCCGTGCCATTTCCGCTCAGCGATAAAAATCCTTCGTCGAGTCCTTCCACTAAAAGCGCGGCCAGCGATAACCAGTAAGTGGTAACATTGCTGCCCGCTGCTGGTCCGGCGATCAACCCTGGCCAACCCGTCTTGCCCATGGCTTTCGAACGCAGATCACCGAGAGCCGTGGTTAATTCTTTCGCCGCAGAGAAACCTTCGCCACATGCTTTTACCGCATGCTCACAGTACGCATCCTCCAAGTGACCAAAGTTAAGCTGCGGAACGGTCGATAAGCCATGATCGCTTGCCATGACCACCACCAACATGCCCTGCGCAGCGCTGAATAATTGACGCGCCTGAGCTTGCGCGTCGACCGCTGACAAGCCTTGCTGTTGCAGTGATTGCGCCACGTCCATCAAGGGACCAGTGCCATCCGCTAAGAAACGTGAAATATGTTCGCGTAACGTCGGCGAAAAAGGCGCGAGAAACACCGAGTGAAACCGCGTCTCACCAGCGATCAGTGAAAATGGATTAAAGCTACCGCTCTGCGCCATCTTTTGAATTTCGCCAGCAAAGGCCGACATGTCATCGGGCGGATTTGCCATAATAATTCTTTCTGTTCGTTGCGCAGGAATGGAGATTCAATGAATCTCGTCTTTGCCACGGCCGAATCTTCTGCCGCTGCCGAACCACTGGGAGTCCCGGAGGGACGTCACGACCATAGCCCGGCGTTTCAACGCCGGGTACACCATGGCCAACTGTCCCTCCGGGACGATAGGCATGCATCTGGTAGATTGGCTGAATCGACAATCCCGAAAGCAAGTTAGCCCAAACATGATGACTCACTTCGCAAACAAGAAGTGCATGACGTCGCCGTCTTGCACTAAGTAATCCTTACCCTCAGCGCGCAGTTTGCCTACTTCTTTGCAGCCTTTTTCGCCGTTGTATTTCACGTAGTCGTCGTAGCTGGCGACTTCGGCGCGGATGAAGCCTTTTTCGAAATCGGTGTGAATGACTCCGGCGGCCTGCGGTGCTTTGAAGCCTTTGCTGATTTGCCAGGCGCGAACTTCTTTTACTCCGGCAGTGAAATAGGTGGCGAGGCCGAGAATTTCATAACCAGCGCGGACCAAACGATCGACGCCGGGTTCTTTCATGCCAAGGTCAGCCATAAACGATTTCTTGTCGTCGGCTGGCAGCATGCACAGTTCTTCTTCGATCTTACCTGAAATAACAATCGCTCGCGAGCCAACTTTGGCGGCGTGCTCAGCGACCGCCGCGCTGTGACGATTGCCATTCGTAATAATGTCGCCTTCGAGCACGTTGCAGACAAACAGCATCGGCTTAGCGGTGATCAAATGGCAATCGGCGATGTGGGCTTTTTCTTCGGGAGTTAAATCGAGCGCACGCGCTGGCTGACCGGCCTCGAATCCGGCGAGAACTTTTTGCAAGGTCGGCACTGCGGCAGCAGCTTCTTTATCAAGCTGTTTGCGCTTGTTGCAGCGATCTAGTTTGGCTTTGGCGGTATCAAGATCTTTCAAAATCAATTCTAGATCGATGACTTCAATGTCGCGCACCGGATCTACGCTGCCGTCGACATGAATGACGTTGGGTTCATCGAAGCAGCGAACGACGTGCAAAATCGCGTCAACGTTTTTAATTGCCGAAAGGAATTCGTTACCCTTGCCTTCGCCCTTGGACGCCCCCTTCACCAGACCAGCGATATCGACCAGTTCGATTTGCGTCGGGATGACCTTGTCGGTTTTGGCGATTCCCTGCAGCACCCACATGCGTGGATCGGGCACCGTGACCATGCCGGTGTTCGGTTCAATGGTACAGAACGGATAATTCGCCGCCTGCGCCGCCTGCGTCTGAGTCAAGGCATTGAAGATAGTGCTCTTGCCGACGTTCGGCAGACCAACGATACCGCAGTTGAAACCCATGGATGCTCCTGGAGGGGCGGGAGCATAGACCCGGCTGTGCGTGGGCCAGAGGCGAACCGCAGCATCCCATGACGAGCTGTTCGCGGAGCCACCAACTTACTTGCGCATTTCCCCATGTCGGGCAATGAACCGCTCAACCGGGCCAACGGTAAATGGCGTCAACATCGGACGCAGAGCCACTGCCAGCGGACGGAGATCGGTGGGACTCAGGCTGGTGGAATCAAAAACGGCGGTCATCAGCCGATGTTGGCGCAGAGCATCGAGCTCTAAGGGGGTGGTTCCCTCTGCTTGCGCACGCACCCGGGCAACCAGCAAATCCAACATCGATGGTGCGATATCATCCTGTTCAGCGCGTAAAATAACCGACAACATTTGCGTGTCGGTGGTGGCAGCGATCACCTTCATCCACGGCCGTGGGTCAAAAGAATTAGGCTTGGCCAACTGGCGCAGCAAGAGATCCCGCAGCACAATTTCGGGAAGCTCGGTTTGATGTTCCAACATGGCGGTGGTGGAAACCGTTTCCACGCCAGTTAAACGACGCAGGATTGAGTTCACTTCAACTCCAGCAGCTTGTGCCTGAATCAAAGCCACTAGATCTGCGGATTCGACGTGCAGCGTTGCTAAATCACGAGCCGTCATCCATTGGCATCGAGCACGAGCTTTGGCACCGACTTCGTCAGCAGAAAGCCATTGCGTGCGAATATTCACCACCTCTTGTCCAAGCTCCTCATATTGACCTGCGCCATTGCCAGTAAATCCACCGTGACCATCGCGAAGAAAAGTCAGATTCAATAATTCGTTTCCAGAAAAACTGGTACCCAGCACCTGTAAGTGATCCGAATACGCAATCACCGTTATAATGCCCGGCTCATCAATGGTGGCAGCAATGGTCGCTGGCAACAACGCCACTCCATCTCCTGACGGCGTAGCAGCAATAACTCGCGCACCTCCGGCACGCATTCGTAACTGATCTGCTTCAACTAATAATGGCTCCGAAACCCAGCCAGCACCACTACCCAAAGTCAGGATGAGCGGAACATGCAAATGCTGACACAGGCCAATTAATGATGTGGTTGTCGAAATTTTACGATCGATGTGCGGCGCCAACAATCCGAGTTCCCACCAACTGGTCGGCGCAAGACACACTTCCCACGGACTCAAATCTCGTGCAATGGTACTTGCTGCCACAGCGGGATCAGAGGCCCACGGCAAGCCCAGGCCACCCCAATGCAAACCTGTCGACCAATGACGAGCAAGATTTCCCAGACGTGCCTTGGCGATTGTTTCTATAGTTTCGACCTCACGAACCCAGGTGGAAAGTGGCTGTGGTAGAATCACCACCGGAATCGTCGACTCCCAACCACCGGCGCCCAGTTTCACCACGCTTTCCATGCCATGCGCCACCACTAACTGCACAGCTCCACCCGTACGTTCGGCCACTCGCGCCAGGTCTTCGGAGCGCGGCCAATTATTCGGACCCGCGATCACCACGCGGCTGGTTTCCGCACGCGTTGGCGCAGCGGCAAGCTGAACGGTCATCGACCGTCCGGGCAAAGTAATGTTCCATTCACCCGCATATGACTCTGGCAAAATTATCTCTACCACGGCAGATGTCGGACGATTCGCCACATGAAAAGGACGAACCGCCACTTTTGTCGGTACCACACGTCCAGCACGATGGAGTTGCACCGCGCTCGCATCGATGGTTCCGCTGATCTCGATTCCACAGCGGACCACGTGGTCTTCGCCGAGCAACATCCATGGACCGGCAATCACCGATACGTCAGCAACCGATGTCGATTCCGACGACGGCTCAGCAGAAAGGATGGACACCGCCGTGGTGAGGCACCACAGCGCCACGATGGGCAACCGCTTCATGGTAGAAAGGCGCAGAAAGCGTGCCGATGAAACCACCTCGGCAAAAAATCATCAATGTGCTTCGTCGCCATCGCCGCCACTAGCGCCGCGATCGAACAACGTCAAATGCTCAGCCACGTCGCCTTCTTCATGTCGACCCGCGCGTAAATTTGCGAAGAAGTCGTCGACCACTTGCACGAACTCAGCGCGATCAGCCATGCGACAGAAACGATCACGGAATCGACGGACGCCATGCAAACCGTTACAGTAAAAAAAAGTGTATTTACGCATGACCCGCGTACCGCGTTGTTCGCCGAATAATTCAGCAATCAGATCGAAGTGACGCAACAACAGGGCACGCCGCTCGTCAAACGACGGCTGATAGATCGGCATGCCAGTCAGTTCCGCAATCAGGTTACGAAATAACCATGGATCGCCACATGCGGCACGACCGATTTGATATCCGTCGGCGCCACCTTCGTCTTTGGCTCGGCGAATGGCGTCAGCGGTTTCCATCGAACCATTAGCGATTACCGGGAACTGCGCGCCACGCAGCTTGGTCATCGCCTGTTTGACCTCGGCTAAACCACTGAGATCTACCGCGGTTCCGTGTTTTGACTCACCGGTACGTGCATGAACAAACACCGCTTGCGCGCCATTTTCCACCGCTGCCGTGGCGACTTCGATCATGGTACGATTATTGGCATCAAAGCCGAGTCGCATCTTCACGGTTACTGGTTTACTGGTTGCCTGACACATCGCCTTGATGATTCGTCCGACTAATTCCGGTTCTTTCATCAACGCGACACCGCATCCCGACTGCTTTGCCTTTTTCACCGGGCAACCGCAATTGAGGTCAATCAAATCGGCACCAGCGCGATCAAGTAGCGCTGCGGTGGCACCACATAATTCAGGCTCGCGACCATACACCTGCATCGCTAACGGTTTCTCTGCGGCAACGTTTTGCGTCAGCACCCGAAAACGCTCGTTGGCGCCATGCTGAGTCGGGCCAATCGCCGCGACCATTTCGCTCGCCACCAAGCCACAACCGCCAACTTCTTTAGCGATCAGACGAAACGCGACGTTGGTGAAACCCGCCATCGGCGCTAGGCAAAGATTGTTCTGTAAAGTCAGAGGACCAATGGTCAGCGGATGAACGTAGCGATTATTCTTATGTCCGATGTCCTTCTCATGTCCGATGTCCGATGTCCGATGTCCGATGTCATTTTCGGCGACGTTGTGCGTGTGGTTGGTGGTGACGCTATTCATGGGACTGACTGCTTATCACCGATCTCGATATCACAAGACATCGGACATCGGACATTAAAACTAGCGCTGGAATATCGGCAAATAGTTGTTCGGTATCTGCAGGATGATCAACGCCATCGCGGTATTGAAGGCTGGACCAGAGCTGTCGCTGCGGGTCCAGAGACCATCAGACTCCTGCAATTTGGCAAACGCGGGAAAAGCTTTCGCCCAATAAGCGTCCCAGTCTTTGGGTTCCGGGCTGTGAAAAAGCGCCTGCGCTGCGTAGTACTGACCATACCAATAATAACTGCTCTTACTTTGAATGTGTTCATTGACGTGTGTCCGCAGAAATCGCATGGCAGGGCCCAGTACTGAATCAGACAAATTGGTAATACCCGAACCAATGAGACTCATCGTGCCAGCAGCGCAGCGTGGAATACCTTCTGCTCCGTTGGCACCCCAGCCGCCACCGCCGCCGCCAGATTGGTAACCAAAGCTGCCGTCACCGTTGGCGCAACGCCGCACATAGGTAATCGCACGGGCAATTGATTCCTGTGAATGAGTACCGCCAACGCCAACGTTAAAAGCTGCGCGCAATGCCATGACCTGACAGATCGTCACGGAAATATCCGCATCAACTGGCGCGGGCTGGTAGCGCCAACCGCCCTCACTATTTTGCGCGTGGTGAATTAAATCGATCGCCGCTTGCAATGAACGCAGCAGAGCAGGATCGGGCGACATGCCGTAACATTCCGCCAGATAGAGCGTGGCAAAACCATGTGAATACATGTTGCCCTGATCTGCGCCCAAATAGCCGCTGACCTTATCCTGTGCGGAAAGCACAAACTTGAGCGCGTTTCGACTGGCAGCTTGATGTACCCCACGGGTTGGCGTATGGCCACCGGACAACAATGCCATGCCGCACAATGCGGTTATCCCTGCGCCAGCATCGAAACTACCATTGGGTTGCTGTAATTTCAGCAAAGCCGTCATGCCTTTTTCGACGACTTTATCTGGCGTGGATATCTCGGTGACGCCGGCTTCACCAGCGCACAGCGAGCAATGTCCAACGACGCCGATATGCAAAGCCATCAGCAACAAAGCCGCAGCAAACGAATGATAGCTCGACTTCATCGTTCACCTCCCAGAACTTCCAGGTAACGTTCAAAGATCGATAATGCACCTGGGGGCAGATCTTGCTTACGGGCTTCTTGCAACTGCTCGCGCCGTTCTGGCGGCAAGTGCATCAAGGTTGCTTCTTCTTTACTGCCAACCAGCACGCCAGTACTGGTACCCGTCGATTTTTCAGATCCTTTCGCTGCTTGCCCAGTGCCCTTACCGTCACCAGGAGTTGATCCTGGCGGTCCAGGCGGCGAACTTCCCTTATTACCCGGTTTATTTTGCGGCTGAGCGCCCGGATCTGGCTTACCTTCTTGTCCTTTCGCTTCGGCAATCAATCGACGCAACGATGCCACTGCGGCGGCTTGTTCATGACGAGTGGTCGCTCCACGGTCTTTTTCATGCAGCAGATCGGCAGCGCTGGCCATGGCGCGGCTGGTGCGCCCTAACAGCAATCCAGCACGAGTACCCGGCCGACTGGCTTGCATCACCACGCCGACCAAGTCGTTCAATTCTTTCTGCATGAGCGCGAGATCCGCCGGACGATTCGCTGCGGTCAACACCGACAATTCATCCTGCGCTGCGGCCAACAACGCCAATTGTGCTGCTGGTGGGAAGGGCGGTTGTTTGCCGCCGCCTTTGCCGCCACCGCCTTTTTCATTCTCTTCGGGACTAGGCATACTGTCGACGATTTCGATTAAGCGCGACAACTCATGCAGAGCAATTTTTTCTAACCGCATGCCGCGTTCGCCAAGGGCGGGCGTGGCAAGGTGTGCAGCCGTGCGCTCCAATGCCATGCCAACACGCTCGACGGCAGCTTTGGCAATGGGCATTTGTCCCAGTTCTTTCAGGCCTTCTTCACGTAGGCGTAGCAAGATGTCGGATTCCCGCTCGGCCAAAGCAGGAAGTTCGCGGTTAGCGGCAAAATCAACCGCTTTGTCGCCAATACGCTGATGAATCGGCGTGCTATCGGTAATGACAGCCAATTGCTGCTTACGTAATTCCTTCAGCAACTTCATGACATCAGGCGAGTTCTTATCTTTAGGCTCTTCTGGTGGTTTCGGTGGCGTTGGCTCCAGTTGTTCCTGCGCATCACGCAGCAAAGCGGCGGCCGCTGACGCTTCACTGGTAGCACTGGGACGATCACTTTTCGCCATCGCCTTCGCTGCTGCAGCCTGCGCTTGAGCTGCCGCGCCAACTTTCTTTTGCGCCTCTGGTTGTTTATCGAGTTGCTTTTGGAATTGCTCGGTTTCTTTCTTGAGCTGCTCTTGTTCTTTTTCCAGCGACTTAGGCTCCTCGCCAGCTTCTAGTTGCTGAACCATTTTTTCCTGCTTTGCAGCCAATTCACCCGCGCGCTTGGCCAAATCTTTAGCCGCATCGTTACCCCGCAATTCGGCGAGAATTTTTTCCATATCCTTGAGCGCGGTTTCCTGACGCGGAACGGCTTGTGGACGTTCCTTTTCTGATCCAACTTCTTTGCCTGCTTGTTGCAGTTGATCTGCTGGTGTGCTGCTGCGAACTATCTCACGCGCCGACTCCAGCTGCGGTGCCGGAGATGATAAAATACGACGTTCGACTTCTTTCACTTTATCAGCCAGTTCTTGTTGGCGTTGAGCGAGATTGGTCTGTCGCGCTTTTCCTGCTGCGTCTAACGGTTTGGTCAAATTTTCCCGCACAAAAGCTTTGGTCTCTTCGCCCAAGCTGCGCTGATTCTCAATGAGTGTTGCCAAAATGCGCGTCAGATCGCCGTCTTGCAACATACCCGTCAGAATTTTTTCCGCTTCTTCCAGGTGACCATCAGCGATGCGTGCTGGTGGGATTTCGCCACGTACGGCCTGCGCCAAGGCGGATAGCGCATGCACATTAACCAAACCATCGGCTTTGACGATCGGCGCGCCCTGTTCCGCTGGCAATTGGTTTTCACCCCACCGGCGGACCACTTGCGTGAGAATTTCGCCCGCACGCGTAGACGCCATCGCCGCACTGCGAGAGGCGAGCGTCAATCTTTCTGGCTTCGCCATTCCACTCTTCAATTCATCACGCGCCTGAACCACACGGTCGCGCGCTTCTCCAAGCAAGCGGTCGATTTCTTGGCGCAGTTCGGATTCTGAAACCACCTTCAATTCGATTGCTTGGCTTTCACTCGTACCAGGACCGCTGACATCATTCGTGTCAGTGGCAAGGCCGACCAAGACGATGTGCTCACCCTCTTTGGCCATATCGGCGACCACCACCATGGCAGGCCGCGTGGTGGCAGCTTGTCCGCTAAGCTCGGTAAATGGCGTCAGTTGCTCTTTGACGGGTTTCGGTTCCGACGCCGTCCGTTCGGCTCCGACGGGAACCTCGCCCATCGTTCGTGCGCGCAAAGCCAACGTCGCCAAACCGTAATCATCGCTCGCTTCTACGCCAACGCGGACGCGAGCACGAATCGAAACGGTCTCTTTTGATTTCGGTCCACTCAGCGCGACCAATGGTTTGCGATCCTCGCCCAGCGTTAATGTAAAACGCGGTTCAGGAACTGGGCCGATGCCGTCTTGATCATGCAACGCAATGGTCAGTGCGCCACCCTTGCGAATCGCGAGCGTACCGGTCAGGCCTTTATCATTCCGTTCGCTGTTCAGCACGCTGCCATCCAACGACAAGCTGGCATCTTTCACCATGCGACCCTGATCCATGTTAAAGCCAATCGTATAGCGCAGCGTACTGCCAGGCAGCGCGGTCAAACCAAGCGTTTGCAATTCAACCGAAGGTAAGCGGGTGTACGAAGGCGGAGTCAGCGTTGCGGTTATTTGTGCGAGCTGAGGACGGCGCACGACCAAGACCTTGAGGTCAACTGGCAGAGCATCACCAGACTCGGCTCTTACGGTATAAGAACCCGGAATAAGATTGAGTGCTTGTGACCAAGGTCCAACCATGCCGCTCAACATACGCGCTTCACGCGCGCTCGGCGTCGCAGCTGCAGACCAAGTCAGCTGCATCGGTGCAGGCCGACCTTCGGTGCGACTGAGACGTACGACAGCTGGCTGATCTTCGGCAATGACAGGGGCATCCATTTCACCAATAATCGTCGAAGACCGTTTCCATTCCGTCGCACCGAACGGAAATAAGAATCGACTTAATCCATTTTGCGCCTGCGGCCACCATAAAACCACCAGCGTCATTCCGCTCAGCATCGTCAACGCGATAACCAAGCGCCTTGGTAATGTCGCTGCTGGAACCAGAGTTAGCACTGCGCCACCGCCAAGCTGTGCGTGCAAAATTATTTTTTCGGCCTCACCCAAATCAATTCCATCAACTTGCGTCAACAACCGGCCATCAAGACCAGGCATGCGTCGTTCAGCTAAACCGGCGAGCGTGCGGTCATCCATCGTGCGAGCGAGTGGGCGTACCAGTCGACGAACGATCGCCACGACCACGGCCACCAATAAAATAAGCAACATAGCCAGACGAACGAAGGAGGGAACCTTACCAAAATAATCGAGTGTGATTGCAATGACCAAACCACTTATGAGCAGAACCACCAACGTCGCCAAACCATCTAATACCAGCACCCGGCGAAGTCGACGACGCAAATCAGCAAGAAAACCATGCGCATCCATATGGTAATCCCTTCTTGGATGGGCGAAGCCTAGAAACCGTTCCAGCAAGATCTAGTCACATGGCTGCCGAATTCATGCTCACCGGCGACACCACCAGCACACTCCTTCCGCACTTTTCTTCCGCCGCCTCCCTCATGTTCCATCAGGTTCCATCAGCTTTCCTCAGCGTACTCCTTTCGCATTTTCTTTTTGCACATTCCGTTCAGCCAAAACCACAGCGCAAGATTCACTGGCGTGAACAAGGGTGACCTTGCCCTTGTCAATTCATTGACCACTCCAATCCTCCCAAACTTCCACCATGGAGTCGACATGAGCGCCATCACTCGCGAACAAGCTACTCAGGCAACCGCCCAACTTAAATCCGAACTCGCCAAAGTTATTGTTGGTCAAAGCGAGGTAATTGAGCAAACCTTGGTCGCTTTCGCTGCGGGTGGACACGCGCTTCTTGAAGGTGTTCCTGGCTTGGCCAAAACCTTGTTGATTAGCACGCTCGCATCAGCGACACGACTTTCTTTCAATCGCATTCAATTTACTCCTGACCTGATGCCTGCCGACATCACCGGCACCGAAGTTATTCGCGAAGACAAGGCGACTGGTGCGCGTGATTTGGCCTTCTTGCCAGGTCCTATTTTTGCTTCGGTTATTCTGGCGGATGAAATTAATCGTACCCCGCCGAAAACCCAGGCGGCGATGTTAGAAGCGATGCAAGAACGCCAAGTCAGTGCTGGTGGCCAACGCCGCCCATTGCCAATACCATTTTTCGTTTTAGCGACGCAAAATCCTATCGAACAAGAAGGCACTTATATTTTGCCTGAAGCGCAACTCGATCGCTTCTTGTTAAAAATTGTGGTTGGTTATCCCAGTGAAGCCGACGAACTGGAAGTCATCCGTCGCACCACCGGCACCGCGGCAGGAAAAGTGCAAGCGGTGCTGGAAGGCGAAACGCTTATCGGCTTACAACAGTTGGTGCGCGAAACTCCGGTCGCCGATGGTATTATCCGTTACGCGCTGGCTCTGGTGCGCGCCACTCGCCCAGTGAAAGAAGGCGGTCATCCCGAAATTTCATCATTGCTGCAATGGGGCGCAGGTCCGCGTGCTGGACAATCATTGATCTTGTGCGCCAAAGCCCGCGCGACTTTATACGGCCGCGCCTTTGTTTCGCTCGACGACATCAAAGCCTTGGTAAAACCAGTGCTTCGTCATCGTCTGCGCGCCAGCTACGAAGCTGAAGCCCAGGGCATGTCGACCGATACCATCATCGAAAAGATGCTCGCGCTCGTGAAGCTGCCCGCCAGCGAACTGGAAAAAGATCCGATGGTTGCTCAGGCCCTTACCGCCACCAGCGCCTAACGCGAACAATGGCATGAACGGTCCCGCGCGACCGCATCCATGGCCACCACATCTGGCGTGGGTCAAGGCTCCATCGGCTGGACCACAGGCGGAATTGGCTCAGGCTGATGATGACGTCACCTGCCTGTACCAGTGGCCAAGCGGCGCGCGCTTAGCTGAATATTTGTCGACGCATTTGGCAACGCGTGCCCCATGTCACGATCGTCGCGTTGCTGATATTGGCTGTGGTCGCGGAGTATTGGGATTGACCGCGTATGCTGCTGGAGCTGCTTCCGTACTTTTCGCTGATGCCAGTCCCGTCGCCGTTGAATTTCTCACTCGCACGATTGTGCTCAATGCACTCGCGCCACGTGCGCAGGTCGTTCAACACTATTGGGGCACTGCGCTGCCCGGCGAACCTTATGATCTCATCCTTGGCGGCGACATTCTCTATCGACCCGAATGTTTCGCCGATTTGATGACCTCCATTGTTCTTTCGTTATCGGCCAATGGCTGTGCTTTACTGTCTGATCCACGCACCACGCTTGAACCTCAGCTAGCAGAGTTGGCGGCAATGCACCGGCTGAAATGGACCGTGCAACGGATTGAAATGACCACGGTGATTCACCTAGTTGGCTGCTAATTGATGGCCAACTTTATCAACTTTAGGCCGGGGGTTGTCCCGCAAGTCAAGAGTCCTATAACCCCGCCCATGCCTGAAAAACCAGCGACATACGCCAATTTTCCTGAACGTGAACAGAAGGTGGTAATCGGACCCAACATCAATGCTGTCAGTACCAAAGCACTGCGGCGCATGAGTATCGGCACCTACGAGATGTCGTTCGTGCAACAAGAACGCGGTAAAAATACCGCTGATGCTGCACGCACAGCCCTCAACCATGTAGCCAAGGCGCTCGGATTAACGGTAACCCCGGAATCCCACCGCGACTTCGTCTACACCGCCAGCGCCGCGAATGCTGAGATGAAACTCCAAGTGTGGGTAACCACGCCCTTCGAGTTGACTCAGAGCGCGCATATCATTTGGGCCAAGTTTCAGGAACTCACCGGCGAACAAAAAGTCGGCGTGGCGTTCAAACTGAACACCGGCTACACCTTCGAAGACATTGAGACGGTTTTGAAGACAGCGCAAAAGAACGCCATCGTTCTGCCCGCAGGCGAACCGTTCGTGCTCAAAGGCAACCCGCCTCCGCGCTTTGCCAAAAAGGCTGTCGCGCCAGTTGCTGAAGATGCAGCTGCAGCGACGGAACCAGCAGCCGCTGACGAGCAACCCGCCGAAGGCTAAGTCTTCCCGCTTCCGTCGGCCACAATTCGCAATAGGGCCGTCTTACAAATAACCCCGCCGGATTCCGGCGGGGTTATTTTTTCACCTACTCATGCGACCAGGATCGATCGCGCAGTTCCGCTATTCGTTGTCGGAATTGCGTCCGTTGAAGATTTCCTGAATTTCTTCGCTGAGACGGACTTTGACCCGCTCGCGTTCGCTCTTGCTACCGATCTTATTGGCCGCGCCGCCAAATAAGTAGTGATCCAGATCAACTTCGGTGCGCATCATCTTGGTATGGAATAATTTTTCTTGGTAATTGTTCACGTCGATGGCGATGTAGTCGTTGATGATTTCTTTCGAAATAAACTTCTGAATCGACGACATTTTGTGATCCATGTAATGCTTGGTGCCCTCAATATCACGGGTGAAACCACGCACGCGGTAATCAATTGACAAGACATCGGAATCGAAACTGTGAATCAAAAAGTTCAACGCCTGCAGTGGCGAAATTTTGCCGCAGGTCGACACGTCAATGTCTGCGCGAAAGGTCGCAATGCCGCTGTACGGATGCGACTCTGGATAGGTGTGCACACAGATGTGACTTTTGTCGAGATGCGCAACGACCGCTTCAGGCAAAGGACCTGGAGCTTCTTTGTTCTCTGGGTCTTGTTCGACTGGCTCTTCGCTGATCAACATGGTGACCGACGCGCCTTGCGGCTGATAATCTTGGCGAGCGACATTGAGGATGTTCGCGCCGATAATGCGGGTGACTTCGGTCAAGATCTGGGTCAAACGCTGGGCGTTATATTCCTCGTCGATGTAAACCAGGTAGTCGCGCCGTTCAGTGGCGTTACGCGCGTAGCAAACGTCGTACAGATTAAAACTCAAAGATTTGGTCAGGTTATTAAAACCATCAAGCTTGAGTTTGAGCTTCTTGAACTTGTTGCCCATCGCGGGTGGCCTCGTACGGAGTGTGGGGTGCGAACGAATGGCCTGCCTGAAAAGGGTAGCCGATTGATGAAAGGGCGGATGTTTATCTCCCTTCCCACCAGGGGCAAGTTAAGCCGCCGTGCGCTTATGGCGTAGATTGGATGAGCTTCGGGCTGGTAGGCTTATAGCCAGCCGACCAGTAACAACGCGCCTCTGGCGCTGACTCATCGCCGCTAGACAACCACGGTCATGCCAAGCAATACCTTTGGTTCTGCGTTCCGCGTCACCACCTTCGGCGAGTCTCATGGCCCAGCGGTTGGCTGCGTGATTGATGGTTGCCCGCCCAATCACCAAGTAGATCTCGTCGCGGTTCAGGCCTTCTTGGCACGTCGACGCCCTGGGCAATCGAAACTGGTAACGCCGCGCGATGAAGACGACCTCGTCGAGGTACTTTCTGGTCTTGATCTCGACAGCGGACGCACCCTCGGAACGCCCATCTGTTTGGTCGTACGCAATCAAGATCAACGTTCGACCAGCTATGGCGATTGGCACCATATTTACCGCCCAAGTCACGCTGATTTCGGTTATGATGCGAAGTTTGGTATTCGCGCATGGCAAGGTGGCGGGCGCTCTTCTGCGCGTGAAACCGTTGGGCGAGTCGCTGCTGGCGCGCTCGCTGAACAATTGCTCACCGCGCGTTTTCCTGCGCTGCGCATCGTCGCCTGGGTTGAACGCGTCCATCGTCTTGACGCGCGCGGTGACATCGACCCCCTCACCGTTACGCGCGACGCCGTTGATGCTCATCCAACGCGTTGCCCACATCCGACGCATGCTGCAGCGATGGAACAGGCAATCCTCGGCGCGAAGAAAAATGGCGACAGCTTAGGTGGATATATTCGCCTGCTGGTTCACGGCGTGCCACCCGGCCTGGGCGAGCCCGTATTCGATAAACTCGACGCCTTATTAGCGCAGGCTTTCCTCAGTTTGCCCGCCTGCAAAGGCGTCGAAGTCGGCTCCGGTTTCAGCGGCCCTGAACTCACCGGCCTTGAACACAACGATCACTACCGCTGGGACGGTGATCCCAAACACATGACCACCGCCAGCAACCGCTCTGGCGGAATCCAAGGCGGTATCAGCAACGGCATGCCGCTTGATCTCCGTTTGGTTTTCAAGCCCACCGCAACGGTTCTTCAGCCACAACCCAGCGCCGATGACGCGGGAAATAACGTCGATCTGCAAGCGAAAGGCCGCCACGATCCGTGCGTGTTACCACGGGCTGTACCCATCGTCGAAGCAATGACCGCGTTGGTATTGGCCGATTGTTGGCTTCGCCAACGTGGGCAAGTTGGAGATCCGTGGGCGGGATTAAGTGGGCCGCTGCGCTAATTGCGCTAAGGCTGTGTCAGAGCCATAACGCCGAGTTTTAAGCTTATGAAAAGGCGACAGACCATCGGCTACGGACTACCGGTTTTATACACGACGTCGCAGCACGATCCTGTGGTCTGTGGCGTCTGTGGCGTCTGTGGCGTCTGTGGCCTGTGGCCCGCACTTGCTGCTCAAAGCTTGTTCACACTTTGTGCAGCCTTTGTCTCATCTGCTGATTTACCTCACAACGAAGCTGGGTTGCCGCATGTAGGAATGGGGCGACAAATATTGCGAACTGCTCCTGAGGATCGCCCATGACCACCGTTCATCATCAGACCTTCGCGGTTCCCTACGCTTTTGATGTCCATTTCACCCGCGATGTATTTGCGCCGGACAATGATGCTCTGGCCACGGCAATGAGGCCTCGTTTGGGCGGTCGCCCGGCGCGGGCTCTGGTTTACGTTGATGAAGGCGCCATTCGTCAGAACCCTCGACTTATCCAATCGATTCATTTGTGGTTTGCTGCCCATGAAGCCGATGGCGTCCAACTCGCCGCTGCGCCAGAAGTCGTCACCGGAGGCGAGGCACTCAAGGGTGAGATCGCTATTCTCGATAAAGTTGGCCGCGCGTGTTTTGACAACGGCATCTGCCGTCACAGCTACATCATCATCATCGGTGGCGGCGCGGTGCTCGACGCAGTTGGCTTTGCCGCGTCCATCGTTCATCGCGGCATTCGTCAGATTCGTTTGCCAACCACCGTGCTTGCGCAATGCGATGCTGGGTTGGGCGTAAAAAACGGCATCAATCGTTTTGGCTCAAAGAATTTCTACGGCACTTTCACGCCCCCTTCGACCATTATCAACGATGCACGTTTTCTTGAATCGCTCGACGATCGTTCATGGCGCGCTGGTATCGCCGAAGCGGTCAAGGTCGCGATCATCAAGGATGCTGCGTTTTTAACCGCACTGAGCGAACGCGCGGTCAAACTTCGCGAACGTGATCTGGCGACCATGGAATGGTTGATTGAACGCTGTGCACTGTTGCACCTCGAACATATCACTAAGGCTGGCGATCCGTTTGAACAAGGTAGCTCGCGCCCGCTCGACTTCGGTCATTGGTCAGCGCATCGCATGGAAACGTTGTCGAACCATCGTCTGTTGCACGGCGAAGCGGTCGCCATTGGTGTTGCCATCGATTCGCTGTACGCGGTCGAACTCGGACGAATCACTGCCGAAGAAGGCGACCTCATTTTGACCATCTTCGCGACCTGTGGCTTCCGTCTATGGGACGAAGTGCTGGATCTTCGTGATGCGGCTGGTCATCGCGCAGTCCTTGTGGGTCTGACCCAGTTCCGCGAACACCTTGGTGGCGAATTAACCCTGGCGATGCCCGAAGGTCTTGGCCGGCGGAGCGACATTCACGAATTCGATGAGCCGCTGTTTGAGCGCGTATTGATCAAACTCAAACGTTGGCGCATGACCAGCATTCCGACTCCAGCTCATTGATTGTCCAAAGTCTTTCATCAATCGGCTGAGCGTGATATCGTTTGGTCGATTGAGGGGCTTCGTTTTCATGATAGACCTCTGACCTTCCGGCGGACACTTTGCGCCGCTTGCTCTGCGTCAACGAGGTCTTTTATGCATTCTTATCTTCTGCGGTGGTCATTTTTCCTTCTGGTCTTTAGCCTTGCCGCTCCAGCGATTATGACGGCAGAAATCAGTCTGTCGGAAAAAGTCAATCAAGCTGCCATGGCATTCGAAGAGCGACAAGATCGCGAATTCAAACCAGTTGCAGCGAGCTTGGAAACCTGGCGAAAAAACAAACTCACTGCTGCCAGTAAAGATATCTACGATCTGTTGACCATCGCCGCGCCCGCAGACAAACCATTTCTGGCTTATCATCTTCTGAGCATCAATCCGCGGCACAAAAATGCGCGGGCGGTGTTCACTGAACTTGAAATCCCAGTGCCGTTCGATGAGCGGGGAAATCCAGTCCCTGCTGCGAAAATTCCCAAATCGAGCAATCGCGTCCTGGTAGAAAAAGTATCTACCTTCCGCTATCCGCCGTTCTCTGCCGTGGCCGAAGCCGTGAGCCCCAAGGCACCAGCCGTGGCCAGCTACTGGAAACAACAAAGCGCTGCGCTCAAAGATCTACGCTTGAAACTCCTCGCTTATTCCGAGAAAGGTGAAGCCGCGAATGCCTATCAAGTCTTGGCCTACTATTGGCCCAATGCGAAAGAAGTAGTGTCGTACTATAGCAGCATCGGGCGACCGATCCCACGTCAGCGCACGTGGTTTTCAGGCGTCGATCGCTACTTACTTGATAATGGTTTGGCGGGCATCGACTGCCTCGACACCAAATTCACCAAGCCATCGAGCGGTCCGCTGCCGGCTATTGGTGGCGGTGGAGCAGCGACATTTGGCGGTCAAATGGAATGGGCCTTCAGCGAAAATCTACGTAACTGCCGCGTCGAAGGTCTGCTCAAAGGCAAAGAAAAAAGCGAATTCACCGTCTTAGATAACGCCGGCTCTGGCGCACGCATGGTGATCAGCGGTAAAGAAATCGAGTTGTTTGCCGTCATCAATCGGGCTCCACGTTCGCTCATGAAAACCGTCATTGAGGAAGACTTTGCCAGCGCTGCTGTGCCGGTGCAATTTGAAGTTCGCGGCACGTTTCTTTTTGGCTTGGTCGGCGGCATTCAAGTCTGTTCTGCTGAACTGCCAAACGACCACGCGTATAGCCGCTTCCAAATAACCCCAGGCAACGACCTCGTGGCACAACATCTACGCGTGCGCTACCTCAGCGACCTCGCAACGGACCTCTTAGGAAATCTTGTCGTAAAACCGCCAGTCGTAGCCGAAGAGCCCTGGTTAGCTGAAAGAAAAAAGCAGCTCGAAAAACCGGTGACCTTTAAATTTGAAGACACCTCCATCGAAGAAGCCGTCACCATGTTATCGCAACTCTCCGGCGTCAAAATCACCTTGGACAGCAAAGCCGAGACGCTCAAAAGCCTTCCGGTGACCCTTGATGGCAAAGCATTGAAACTCACTAGCGCACTCGATTGGTTACATCGCGTCAGCGATCTTAGCTGGAAATCAACCGCTGACGGAGTGCAGATGACGTGGTCAAAATAATGGAGCTCCGCAGCGTTTCGTATGGGTTCAAACTCACTGAATAGCCAAAGAATAAAATCATGAACAAGAGACGTGGAGATCAGAGGAGGTGAAGATGCTTGCCGAAGAGAATGAGCATTTCCTCCTCACACCTCAGCGTCTCCGCGCCTCCTGTTCGATTTTCTTCTCACTTTGATGTGCCCCAAGGACTGAAATGACCTACACAAGTGCGGCCGATCTTCGCCAATTACGAACGATAGCGACGACGGCGACGAACGCGTTTGACTACTTGCGGACGACGCGGTGCGCCTTTGACGCGTAGCGGTTGCTTAATAATTTGATCGACGAGCGCCGATACCGCGTTGGCGTCTTTAGGGCGATCATTCGGATCTTTTTCTAATAAATCTTCGATCAGTTCGATCAAGTCTTCGTTGGCGTTCGGTGCTAATTTCTCTAGATCTTCTGGCTCATTATTCATGTGCGCCAGCACCACTTGGCGGTTGGATCCGTGAAAAACCGTCTTTCCTGTCAGCAAATGCCAAGCCGTCGCGCCAAGCGCATATAAATCTGCACGGCCATCAATAGCACCACCGCGAGCTTGTTCTGGCGCAACGTAATGTGGACTACCAAAGATACGTTCTTGCGTGGCTTGACCATTTTCAGTAATCGCCGCCGCGATGCCAAGATCAGCAAGTTTGAAAAGCCCTTCATCGTTTACTAAAATATTGTCCGGCTTTACATCGCGGTGAACCAAGCGTTGGCTTTCGGCGTAGGCAAGCGCTCGACTGATGTGCTGAAGCACGCTCAAGACTTGTTGATCATCCATCGGTCCGTGATCACGTAAAATATCGGCGGTTGATCCTTTCATGAGCTCCATGATTAACAGATAATTTTCACCGACCTGGCAAATATCATGGACCTGCACCAAATTCGGATGATTGAGTCGACCAGCGCGACGAGCTTCGGTGAGAAAAGCCTGCACGCGTTCGGGATCATCACGATATTCTTCCGCCAATACTTTGACCGCGACTTGGCGACCAAGGTTCAATTGCTGACCTTTAAATACCGTACCATATCGGCCGCGACCGACGACTTCCTGCAATTCAAAACCACCAAGGCGCTGACCAACCAATGAATCGATCGGTTTATTTTCGCCAATTTCAAAGGTGACGTGAGTCTTGCCCAGCTTGACGATGTCACCGTGGTAAACGCGTGCACGGGTGACTTTTTGACCATTGAGCAAAGTGCCATTACGGCTGCCCATATCTTCGATCATCACCTTATCGTCTTCGATATCGAGCGAGCAATGAGCCCGGCTGGCCTGCGAATCAGGAATGACCACTTGCGCAACTTCGCTGTCGCGACCAATCACCGTTGGCAAAGTCGCATCCGTTAGATCGATCACTTTATTAGGAGTATCAACCAAAGTGAGATGGAGTTTGAGGTTCATGTGTGAGAACTTTCTAAGATCATCCCGCCATTTGCCAATCCCAGAGCCTTTTCCTTCTACTCCGGGTGTCTATCTTGCTGATTCACAGCATCAGACACGCTATCGCCGTCAGCCGATCAGCGGGACATCTCTGCTCGGCTCTCTGCTGCTCGACTCTCTGCTCGACTCTCTGCACGGCTCTCTGCACGGCACAGGAATGCCAAACCATATAAAAGGATTATGAGTAGAACATGAAGTACGACGCTTGGTTTCGTGATGCGGACACCGGCATTGGCCGCTGGGAATTAGATGAAATCGTTTACCGCAGCCCAACTGGTGGTCTTTTGGAAGTCGCGCACGACCTCACTGCGCTTAAAGGTCGTTCGCCAGCAGCGTGGATGCAATTATGGGACTCACGCTACAAGCGCACGATGTGGCCCTTCGGCTCAGGCGTGTGGGGCAAAAAAGAACTCGTGCTGCCGAATATCCCTGATTCCGACATCGTCAGCTTAGATGAAGGCGCAACCAACTTATTTTGGGCTGAACGTTTCGGACGAGAACTCGGGGTTCCCGATCTGTGGGTCAAACAATGCGGCGTTAGCCATACGGGAAGTTTCAAAGACCTCGGCATGACCGTATTGGTCAGCCAGGTCAATCACATGATCAAGAGCGGTAAGCATCCGATCATGGGTGTCGCCTGTGCCTCCACCGGCGATACCAGCGCAGCATTATCGGCTTACTGTGCTGCGGCAGGAATCACCAGCGTGGTTTTATTACCACGCGGAAAGATTTCCCCGGCTCAATTAATTCAGCCGATTGCGAACAACAGCTTAACCCTCGCACTTGATACTGACTTCGACGGTTGCATGGGCTTGGTGCAACAACTTACCGAAGACAAAAAACTTTACCTTGCGAATTCGATGAATTCATTGCGCGTCGAAGGCCAAAAAACCGTCGCCATTGAGATCGTTCAACAATTTGATTGGGAAGTACCTGACTGGATCTTCATTCCCGGCGGCAACCTCGGCAATGTTTCGGCACTCTATAAAGGTTTGGAAGAAATCCTGGAATTAGGCATTATCTCGCGCTTACCACGCATCGTTTGTTGCCAAGCCGAAATGGCGAATCCGCTGTATCGTGCTTACAAATCTGGCTGGAAAGAATTCCATGCTATGACGGCGGGTGAAACTCAGGCGAGCGCTATTCGTATCGGCAATCCCGTCAGTCGCAGCAAGGCGATCAAAGCGCTGATGAAACACGACGGTCGAGTCGAAGAAGCTAGCGAGCAAGAATTGGCCGATGCGACCGCGCGAGCAGACCGAACGGGCTTATTCAATTGTCCGCATACTGGCGTCGCGTTGGCTGCATTGATTAAATTCATCGAACGTGGCGAGATTAAAAAAGGTGAACGCGTGGTCGTCGTTTCTACCGCGCACGGCTTGAAATTTGGCAACGTCAAAGCGGACTACCATATGGGAAAAATACCGGGCATCGTCTCCACCTACGCCAATCGACCAGTTGAATTGAAAGCAGATCGCCAGTCGGTGTACGACGCGGTGATGCGCCACATGGATAAATCGGTAAAGTGACATCATGAAAAATGATCGCATGCCAAACATGAACCAACGGCTGCGGTCGATTGTTGGCCTGTTGCTGTGGTGCGTAACGAACGTCATTTGGTCGGGTGAAGTCGTGGTAAATCGGGTGACGTATAACGCCACCAACCAAGAGGTTTCTGATCTCATCGCAAGTGTCGGTAGTTTAAGTGAAGATGCTTATCAGCCAGATATTCACCTGTTGCTGACTGGCATTAACGCCACTCGCGCGACCGTGTCATTGGTTAACGCCAGCTCGGCAAGCTGTCGTCAAGCGTTGGCCTTCGCGCTCGATTGTTGGTGGGCCTATGACAGCGATGGCAACATTGCTTTGCTTACTGGCAATTCTCCACCTCAAGGCCCGCTCTTGGTGCGCACGTGCACGAGCACACTGCGCCGTCAGCCAACTATACCGCCGTTAGTTGAGCGGCTTATCGCTCCGTGGTTAAGCGGAGACGCAGGCCTCAGCTTTCTGCCAGAAGATGCCTCGTGGGCTGCGACTTTGGATAAGGAAGGACATCGTCGCCTGTTTGAACTTTTACGCGTGTGCGAAAATTTAGGCGCTCGTGCCACGACTCGCGTGGCCGACGTAGATGTACCAGATCTCCGACGACTGACGTCGAAAGATCTCGCCGTTCATAGCTGGGATACGCTCGTCAACGAGCTCGCGCAAAGTATGCACGCATCGGTCGCACTTGGGCCACGACTTCAACTCCAGGCCTTTCCCCCGACTGGCATGCGCATTCGGCAACAAGCTCTCGTCCAGATTATTTCTTCTTTACATGAATATGGCATCCGTGCGCGCTGGTCACATGGCGTATTATGTCTGAGCGAAAATGGCCGACCACCAGCACGCTTTAA
>JAYVSL010000105.1:0-31031 GCA_043775355.1 Planctomycetota bacterium | reverse complement strand
GATCAACATGATTTGGTTATCAGCGCGGCATCCGTTAACGGAAAACCGACGGAGTTCAGTCGCAGTCTTGGTCGAGTCGCCATCGTGGTTCCCGCCGATGTGGGAGCATCATTCCGGTTGCGCGTCACTTTCGCCGCAGAGCGTCCCCAGAAAGGCATGTTTTTCATTGCCCCAGACGCAGCGCTGAAACGTGTGGCGATGGCCTGGACGCAAGGCGCGATGGAAGATCATTCGCATTGGTTCCCTGCTTACGACAGCCCGAATAATTTTAGCACCTATCGCATCGCCATTCGCCATCGTTCACCATATTTGGCTGCCGCGAATGGTGAACGTGAAGCGCGCACGGACCACGGTGATGGCTGGGCGACCACGGTATTCCACCAGCGTCAAGCGCATGTGCTGTATTTGGTCAATGTCGCGGTCGGCGATTTTGTCGCGGTCGATGATTCCAGCGGACCAGTTCCGCTCACGCATTACTTGCCGCGTGGTCATGAATCCGGCGCGTTGGCGATGTTTCGCTCGACGGCTTTTGCCATTCGTTGGCTGAGTCAATACACGGGTGTTCCCTATGTGTGGTCGCGTTATGGCCATGTCGTAGTTCATGGTTTCATGTGGGGTGGCATGGAAAATACCACGCTGACCACCATCACCGATCGTGGGGTGATGGATGCGACGGTGCAGCAACGTGAAGACGTCGACATCGATAGTTTGGTGATTCACGAACTGGTCCACCAATGGTACGGTGATTTGCTCACCATGAAGGCGTGGTCGGATATTTGGCTCAATGAAAGTTTCGCGACGTATCTGGAAGCACGCGGCACGGCGGCGTGGCGTGCGTCGCGTGGCGATGGGGCAGAAGCCGACATCTTAGCGCTTGAACTGTGGAATAATAAACAGGCGTATCTGGACGAAGACGGCGGTCGTTACCGTCGGCCACTGGTAACCAATCGCTACGCCGATGCCTATGAACTTTTTGATCGAGTTGCCTACGAAAAAGGCAGTTTGATTTTACATCATCTCTGTTGTTATCTGGGCGAAGATCGTTTCCGTGCGGCACTGAAACTTTACACCAATCGCCACGCTCACGGCATGGTGGAAACAAACAATTGGCGACAGGCGATTGAAGAGGTTACCGGCGAACCGATGGATTGGTTCTTTGCTCAGTGGGTGTATCGCGCTGGGCATCCGCAATTGAAAGTCGCATGGCGTCACGATCCGGTTCGCGCTCAGTTAATAATCGACGTCGAGCAAACCCAAGCTGCGACCGATGTGGAACAGATTTTCCGCCTGCGTTGTGAGGTCGCATTTTTGAGTGGTAACGAAGTTCGCAGCGAAACCATCGACTTATTCCAGGCAAAAGAGACGCTCGTGCTGGCTTGTGTCAACGCTCCAACGTGGGTGGTGATGGATCCAACGGGACAATTACCAGCGGAATGGCAGGAAGATGGCGGCGTCGATGAATTGCTGGCGCGCATGCAGGATCAACGGCTTGCCGCCAATGGCCGCGCTCGTGCGGCGGTAGTGTTGTCGCGCAAGTATCCGACCACGGCTCTGATCACTGGGCTGGCGGCGGCAGCAGCAGAAGGTCAGCCAGAATTATTGCGTAGTGAAGCCACCGTCGCTCTCGGCGTGGTGCGCGGTGTTGAAGCACGTGACGCATTGCTCGCGCTCTTTGCTCACACGCCTCAACCGCGTTTGCGCCGCGTGGTGGCCAAGGCACTCGGTTCCTTCCGCGATGATGCGGTGGTTGCCGAACGTCTCGAAGGATTCGTTGTCAGCGAAGCGAGTGAATTGACGATCGGTGAATTGTTGGCGGCACGTGGCGCCGTTGAACGTCCTGGCGCAACGCCGGTGCTGCGTTCATGGCTGAAGCGCGAGAGTTGGAATCAACGTTTGCGCGCTGCGGTTTTGCGCGGTCTGGGAGCCAGCGGCGAAGCGGCGGCTATCGATGATGTCCTTGGCGTGTTGGCAGATGATACGCAGGTAGACGCCGTGCTCGGTGCTGCCGCTGCGGCAGCCGCCCAACTTGGCGCACGTCAGGTGATTGCCCGTGACCGCGTGCGTCGCGCAATCGAACGGCGTTTGGAACATCACTCGTTAGCGATTCGTTCTGCGGCGGCCAAAGCGTTAGGTGTGCTCGGCGATGCGCAGGCACGCGGTGCCATTTCCACGGCGCTCGATCGTGAACCGTTTGGGAATGTGCGTCGGATCTATCGCGAAGTGCTCGACCAATTGGGTAAAGTCGCCGCGATCACCACGGCAACAGCAGAGTTGAGCAAGCGTCTGGATGACGTCGAGAAAGCGAAAAAAGCTATGGAATTACGGCTGGAAACGTTGGAAAAACGAATGGACGCGCCCAAGGCTTAATGCGGTTTTGTTATCCGTACTTTTTCTCTGATTACATAACTGCCTCAGTACCAGACACTCTCTGGTTGACCAGCACGGCAGCTGAACGAATGTCTTTTGCATGTTGAAACAGCTTGGCTGGTTATCGCGGTGTGCTCGGTATCATCTCACGGTCGCTCAACGAGGTGGGCATAAAAAATTAGTGGTGTGGTCGCTCATTCTTTGGCTGATGCTACTTACCAGCATTACTGCGTCTCCTGAAGTCACAGAAAATTTGTTTGGCGGGATTATTTCGCCAGGCAATTATGAATATTCCTCCGTTTTTTTCTTACTCGCTCTTCCTCTAGAGATTACAACGTGGCTTAGTGACGTTGTTATATTAGCCTGCTTCACGCGATGCTTTCGTGGTTATTGGTTAAAGGGAATTTGGCGAGCCTTAGCACTGACTCGTCTACCCCTGATTCCGATTTTAGTAGCGATATTACTTATCGGAATTGACGATTATTTTTGCCGTACGATTACAGGCATATTAGTTATTTGTTCGGCAATCGGCCTGTTCGTAGGTGGCGCATTGGTTTTACATACCATTTTACGACACCGATGGCGAAAAAGTAAAATCGGTTATCTTATATTTGCGAGCGTCACAGCTTTAACATTTTACGGCTATTACGAGACTTTTCAGTCAACACTGCATCCACGTAATGCGCAGCCGTGGTCGATGACCACCATTGATAACATTACATGCTTTCACGCAGCTGATCAGCCTTTGGATGCTGACTGGATGAAACGCATTCCCGAAGTTCAATCTGCGGTAGGTACATTATGGAGTAATCATTTGCCCTCACCGCAGCGATTATCTGTCTATTTTATTTCCGATTCAACACGCTTGCAAAAGCTCATGGCGGTAATCATGCAAAACGAGGGTGAAGATGTCGGCGTCTATCTCCCTGCCGATGGTGCCATGGTACTCGCAGCCGGGAACTGGACTGAACAGGGTTCGGTTTTTGTCCACGAGTATGTGCATGCGGTTAATGCGACAGCATATTCTACCAATTTACACGCAAGCCTTGACGAAGGCATGGCTGTTTACACGGAACGACAATTAGCGGAACCCTTGGGATTCACCGACGACTGGAAGAATATGCCGCCGTCAGGACTTATGTTATCCGACTTAACTGAGAGTCATGTTTACGATGGCGAACATGGCTATGAATTCGCTGCTGAATTCGTTACCGCGTTAATTCGTGAGTATGGCCAAGATAACTTTCATCGTTTTACTGAACGTCTGCAATCATTTGGCGGACACCAGGCGACGGAGGCGCATTATAAACGCGCATTTAATCTCACGTATGGGGAATTAGACCCACAAGGTATCGAGCACTTTATTTTGGAAAAATTGCATTACGCAGCCGAGGAAGAAGACTAAATCAAAGTGCGGTCCGTCAATGATTTCGCAGAATGCTAATTTTACTTCAGTCGGAGTCGTCTGCTATCTACATGAGAGTTTTAGGCGCCAACAACGAAAGCGCACCAATTTTTTACCGGACACGTTGAGCACTGTGGCGTTCGTGCGGTGCAGCAGTAGCGACCGTGCAAGATCAGATAATGATGTGCATGTAAGAGATGCTGCGTCGGCGTGCGCGTTAAGAGGACGTGTTCAGTTTGTTCTGGAGTGGTGGTTTTGACGATGCCCAGGCGATTTGCCACCCGTTGGACATGCGTGTCGACGGCGATGGTGGGCTGACCAAAAGCAACGTTCAGTACCACGTTCGCGGTTTTTCTGCCGACTCCGGGCAATGCTTCTAAGGCAGCGCGAGTGCTGGGGACTTCTCCTGCATGTCGTTCAATCAGCAGGCGGCAAAGCTCGATGACGTTTTTGGCTTTGCCGCGGTAGAGGCCGATGTGTTTGATGAAGGGAGTTAAACCGTCGACGCCAAGTGCGAGTATCGTCGACGGGGTGTTTGCCAGCGGATAGAGTTTGCGCGTAGCGATATTTACTGATTTGTCGGTGGCTTGGGCAGAAAGCACCACTGCAACCAGTAGTTCGAAAGCCGACGCATATTCCAAATCACTTTTCGGCGAAATGGTCGCGGCCAAGGTGTCGTAGACTTTTGCCAACGCTTCGTCGCTCAGCGAGCCAAAATGTTTTGCACGTCGAGCCATGTCAGTTTCCGTGCAATGGATGCCATTGATCACCAAAAGCTGAGCACATGCCACGTTCGAGTAGAAATAATTGTCCGCAAACGGTGCAGGTGGCGGTGATCCGCGCGCACGTTGGTGGAGCGGTGCCGTCGGCGGGCATTTGTCCGCCGACGATAGCCAGCACGTCGTCAGTTATGGCGGTACGCAGTCGATCAAGTTGTTGACGCCAAGCGCGATCAGGTCCGACACCGACGGGAAGAAAAAATGCATCGCATTGGTCGCACATGAAATCTGTCATTCCTCGCTAGTGTACACGCCGCCGAACAAGCTGGTGCGACAAGATAATCGTTTTGATGTGCCATTGCTGGTATGGCATTCCACCAAGTAGGTGCGGTCGGAGTCTTTTTGCCACCAGAAGGCGAAGGGCTGCCAAGTAATGGAGTCCACCATCAAGCCCTGATGATCCAGCGCTTCGGTGATCCGCTGACGGTCCCATTGATCAGCAACGACGTTAAATCCGATGACCAAGACAGTCAGTACAAAGGCTGTTCCTGCAAACCACGTACGCGATGGCTTAGCCACGTAATCGAATCTCAATCGAACGTGCGTGGGCTTCAAGGCCTTCGCCGCGCGCTAAGATTAATCCGGCGTCGGCGCAGTGGCGGAAATCCGCCTCACTGAAATTGACGATGGAGGTGCGACGCAGGAAAGTGTCGACGCCAATGCCTGACCACATGCGAGCCGTGCCACCGGTGGGCAAGGTGTGGCTGGGGCCTGCGACGTAGTCGCCGATGGGTTCTGGGCTCCACGGTCCAATGAAGATCGCGCCGGCGTTGGTCAGTTGCGCGAAGACGGTTTTTGGTTTTTTCACCTGTAATTCGAGGTGTTCTGGCGCAATTCGGTTGGCGATGCTGACCGCTTGTGCGAAGTCAGCACAGCGAATTAAACGGCCAAAGCGACGAATGCTTTCTGCCGCGACCGCACGTCGTTCTTCGGGGAGGCTATCGATTTGATTGCTGAGTTCCTGCTGAATGTTCGACGCCACGCCACTGCCAATCGTTAAGCAAACGGCCATTGCCAGCGTATCGTGTTCCGCTTGTGACAATAAGTCAGCGGCAACGAAAGCGGGATTCGCACTTTCATCGGCGATGATCAGAATTTCGCTGGGTCCAGCGAGCATATCAATGTCAACGCGGCCATAAGCGTGACGCTTGGCAAGGGTGACGTACAGATTTCCTGGACCGACGATCTTGTCGACTGAGCGGATAGTGGGCGTGCCGCAGGCAAGCGCTGCAATCGCGGGGATGCCGCCGACGCGATACACTTCAGTGACGCCGACAGCGTGGGCAGCGGCGAGTAATTCTGGTGCGATCGAACCGTCTTCACGCGGTGGCGTCACCAGCACG
This sequence comes from Planctomycetota bacterium, assembly GCA_043775355.1. Taxonomy (GTDB): domain Bacteria; phylum Planctomycetota; class UBA11346; order UBA11346; family UBA11346; genus BOG-1363. The sequence continues at coordinate 25,137 of JAYVSL010000105.1, read as the reverse complement.
AGCTCACGTACGCCAGCCACTTTCGCGGGAACCAAGTTCATGATCACTGATGAAAACAACGGCAACGAACCTTTCGGTCCACCCGGAATATACGCACCAACACGGGCCAATGGCGACCAGCGTACGCCTAAGGATTCGTCGAGGTTGGTGCCGAAACTGCGTGGCATCAAACGACGTTGGTATGCTTCTACTTGATGAATGGCGAAGGTGATGGCGTTGCGTAAATGTGGATTGCAATCCTCCCAGGCGTCGGCGAGCTCGGATGCAGGGACGCGTAAGGACGATGCAGGAATGGAGGCACCATCAAATAATTTCGTATAGTGCGAAACGGCTGCGTCGCCATCGCGTTCGACAGCGGTGAAAACTTCATCGATCACCTGACTGATCGATGCTTCGCGTCCAAGCACTTTGGCGTAAAATGGACGCGCTTTCTTTTCGGCTTCAGCGATCAATCGCTGGAATCGTTGGTGAGTAGCTCCCAGCAGTTCGGCGAGCGCGGCGTCATCAGGCATCAGTTCGGTCAGCATATGGTGAGGCAATCTAGGGCGCGATGCCACCACGCAACGAGTGCCATCGTTTGCGGCAACCGAAAACGATATGTCAATGACAGAATCAGCAGCAAAAGTTAACTCTCTGCGCGCTTACGTTCTCGCAGTGCGCGAAAAAATGATTTGAGCAATTCTCCGGATTCGGCGCCAAGCACACCGCTGGTGGCTTCGACGGCATGGTTGAAGCCATTCGGTGCTCGCAGATCGACGACGCTGCCGCAAGCGCCGGCTTTAGGTTCGAAGGCGCCATAAACGACGCGTTTTATCCGCGCATTCAGACAGGCGCCCATGCACATCGGGCACGGCTCAAGCGTCACGTACAACGTGCACTCTTCCAATCGCCATGTTCCCAGCGCCTGGGAGGCGGCGGTGATGGCAATCATTTCAGCATGCGCGGTCGCGTCGTTGAGGCGTTCGCAGGCGTTACGTCCGCGACCGATCACCCGCCCATCGCAAACGATGACCGCGCCGACCGGGACCTCGCCGACGTCTCCGGCAAGCGTGGCTTCGTGCAGGGCAAGGCGCATAAAATCAATGTCAGAGGGGGGCAGCATGGCAAAAGGCTATGGGCGACCGTCATTCGGCTCCAGGCCTAAATTCGGTTTTTCGCGATGTTCTCATAGATGATGAAACGAAGAAGCCGACGCGTGGGCGTCGGCTTCTGTATTTTTTCAGATTAAGATTGACCGCTTAGGTGCGTTTAGCGCACTCGTTTGGTCATCGTCAACAGGAAACCACGGGTTGGCAAAACGGTATGTTTGACTTCGTCCATGTGGGATTCGAGCGCTTTCAAACCTGGATCACCGGGCTTCAGGTTGAGCGAATTGCCGTAGCTGACGATACCGATTTGGAGTTTTTCCGCATCGCCAACCAACAGGACATTACAGGTTTCGTTGGCGTCTTTGGCATTGCTGCGAATGAGTGCGCTAGCGCCGTTGACACCTTGCACGATGCGCGCTGAAAAATCGGCTGGCAGTTTGAGGCGAGTCGCAAGGCTGGCAGCGAGCGCGCTGATACCGGCGGCGAAATCCATATCGCAAGGCAGTTTCGCTTCGACCATTTTGACCTTCGACATTTCATAGAACTCGATGGTGCCATTTTGATCGATGCTGAAATAGTCGCCGCTGCGTGGATCTTTGAAGCGGCCCGGCTGGCTGACGTTCAGGCCCATGCCAGTGATCGGGTGCTTGAATTGGATGGGGAATTTGGCGGTTGGAGTAGCAGCGGCTTTGGCGGCTTTTTTGCCAAAACTGGCGACTGCGGCTTCGATGGTCTCGTGGGTTTCGAAGAGCGCCAACAAACCGAGCATTTCAAATAGCGCGATAACTTTGGTCGGCACTCCGACTAACTTGATATCACCGCTCTTTTCACGGAAGTTGTCGACACATTTGACGATTGTGCCAAGACCAGTGGAGTTGATATATTTCACATTGGTCAGCACTAACATGACGTTGTGCGTGCCACTGTTCAGAATGTCAGTCAGACGGCCTTCAAAAGTTTGATTGGTGCTCGCGTCGATAGAGCCGGTGAGAAATACCGCTTTAGATTCCTCGCCGCTTGGGAGGGTAACCGTTTTGATATCAAAATTGAGAACCGCCATGAAAACTCCTCATCGTCAGATGCGAACGGGACCGTGGGCCATCCTGTAGTTGAATCGTGAATGTCGATGAGCCGTCGAGTGGCGGCTGCTCGTTGTGATTCATTCGGTGGATGTGGTTGGGCAGGGTGTCCCAACGGCTCAAGAAGGCGAGAGCTAAGGATTGTGACGAGGCGCTGTCGGAACCTCCGAGTGTGATACGGGAATGAACCTAGAGTGCCCTCGGACAATGGTTTGCTGATGCCATGTTCGGCTGCGTACGACAGGATGGCAGCCTCGTTTCGGCGATGTCGTTGTCTGTTTTGGACGACGTATGAAAACGCCAAAAAACGTGGGAGACGACATGGGATTCGGACCATTCAAGAAAAAAGCAAAAGTCGCAGAGGCTCCGGCGGAGTCGCAAACCATGCGCAAGAGTCGTCGCATTGTTTCTCCTGGCGGTAAATCAGCTGAACCTGCGGATGCCACCGCGCTTCCAGCCGCCCCGACGGTGAATAAGACCGCCATTGTCAAACCGAGTGCGCCACGTCCTGCTGCACCATCATCTTCACCGGCGAAGTCCTCTGATCGCGTGATGCGCCAGCCTGGTGCGGCCGCGAATACGACGGAGCCGGACATCATTTCGTCTGCGCCCGCACGTCCCAAAGGTAAAGATCCAATTGCCGTTGGCAGCAGTAAGCCGCCTGAATTTAGTGGTGGATTGGGGAGTTCTGGTCGTCGTGACGGCCCATGCCGTTCGGGCGATAGCGCTTTGTTCGATTTCTTGCTGAATAAAGCCAAATTGCTCGGCGACGATCAAATTGCCCAGGTGCGGGATAAGTCGAACAACGATGCGCAGCCGATTGATGTGGCCGCAGTCGAATTGGGTTTCATTACCGAAGAACAAATGGTCAACGCCTTGACCCAGGAATGTTGGGTTCCGCATCTGAAGGTTGATAAGTACGAGATCCGCAAGAAGGCGCTCGACACGATTACGCGCGAAGATGCCACTCATTATGGCGTATTTCCCGTCGATAAGTTGGGGAGCTTATTAACGCTGGCGATGGTTAATCCACTTGATGCAGAAACCATTCGGGTGTTGGAGTCCAAGACAGGACTCGACATTAAAAAGGTGGTTGCCACGCGCACCGAAATTGCTCAGGGAATTGAAAAATATTATTCGGGTAAAGTCCAGGCGAAGGATTCATCACTTGCGTTCACGCAGGATGTCGAACCGAAGAGCGTTACCCAGATGATGTCCAAAGTTGGACCGTCGACGCCGCCAGCTCCACCAAGTCGGTCAATGCCAGTGGCGAATATCAGTATTACCGCCGATAACATCGTACCGGAAATTCAAGATATCGACGATTTGCTTTCCAGTGACGAAGCCATCGCGCCAGCGATTATTGAGCCGATTAGCCTGAAGGCCGAGGCCGAAGTCATACCCGTTGAACCGATGATGATGGAACCGCTTGAGCCAGAATTGGCGACTATCGAGCCAATGGTTCCGGAGTTCACTCCAGAAGCGATCATTGCTCCGCCAGCACGGCCGTCGTCGACACCGTCCATACCAACGATGGCTCCGTTGGGGAAGAACCAGGATGGCAGCGGCGGCTTCGAAATCGCCGATATTTCTCCTACCGCTAATAATCCAACGTTGACGAGGAAACACGCGCCAGCCGTACCAGCAATCAGTCCGGTGAGTTCAATTGCTCCTGAATTTGAAATCGATCATGGTACGCCGGCCATCAAACCAGCCGCAGCGCCCGCTGCGCTCACACCTGCCAAACCACCGGTTGCTCCGATCGCTCCGCCAGCTCCAAACCGTCCATTGCCAACGGCGCGACCAGCACCGCCAAATCGGAGCGACTCGCGTCCGGCAACCAGCCGGTTTACCGGCACCGGACGTTCAGAACGCAATGGGATTATCAATTTGATCCCGGTGACGGAAGAAGAGTTTCAACACGCGATTACGCACGGTAAATCACATGCGTTTGAGAAGTGGGTCGGCTTGCAGAGTCGCAATCGCATCATCAATGCCGTGAGCATCGAAGCCGAATTTGATGTGTTGTTGGCGGGCTTATATGCGGGAGCCAAAGCCGTCTGACGTTCTGTTACTTGAGCTGTTTTGGTTACGATCCCCGAGGTTTACCTTGGGGATCGTCGTTTGGTGAGTTTTGTCATCAGCGCAGAGTTTTATGCTGATGAGAAGACTACGGACGACAGGCGACGGACCACCAGTTTGGTGCAACGTCGCAGCACGATCCCGTAGTCTGTAGTCTGTAGTTTGCAGTCTGTAGCCTCCTGCATGATCGCTTTGAAGCAGCATGCGTCATGCTTCGGCAGCGTAGCGGTTGCTGAGGCGCATGCGCTTTCGACCATGCCGCCCATGACTGCGCCCTCAACTGCTGATCACATACCCACGTGGACCCCAGGCGGAGGCCTGCGCTTCCGCTTATTGAAACAGGCTGAAGGCGCGACTCGAGCACGCCGTGGGCGTTTCGTTACGGCGCATGGCGTCGTCGAAACCCCGGCGTTTATGCCAGTGGGGACGCAAGCTGCCGTCAAATGTGTGACGCCTGAGCAAGTTGCGGCCACTGGCGCGCAGGTGGTGTTGGCCAATACCTATCACTTAAGTTTGGCTGATCGCACGCAACTGGTTGAGCGTCATGGTGGGCTTCACGGTTTAATGCATTGGCCACAAACGATTCTGACGGACTCGGGTGGTTTTCAGGTTTTCAGTTTAAAGGATCGTCAGATTACCGAAGAAGGCGTGCAGTTTCGTTTTGATATCGATGGCACGCCCGCGACACTGACGCCGGAAAGTTCGATGGATATTCAGCGCCGTTTGGGCGCTGACATCGTCATGGCTTTCGACGAATGCGTCGATCACCGCGCCGGTCGTCAATATGTCGAAGATAGCGTTGAGCGAACCTTCCGTTGGCTCAAGCGCTGCACGCAGGTCAAACTCGGAAATCATCAGCATCTCTTCGGTATCATTCAAGGCGGCATGGAATTGGATCTGCGTGCGCATGCCGCCAGTCAGCTCATTTCGCTGGATTTACCGGGTTATGCCATCGGCGGTGTGTCGGTAGGCGAAGGTCACGAATCCATGGTGCGCGTGGTCAAACATACGGCGCCGTTATTGCCGGTCGATAAAGTACGCTATTTAATGGGCGTTGGTTTGCCGGAAGACTTGGTCGCTTCGGTTGATTGTGGCATGGACATCCACGACTGCGTGATTCCAACGCGATATGCGCGTGAAGGCACGGTCTTCACCTGGGATGGCAAGATGCGCATTCAGGATAAAAAATTTCGTAAAGACCGTTACGCGATCGACACCGCCTGCACCTGTTATACGTGCTCCGGCGGAGTGGGCGGCGTCGGCGGCACTGGTGGTTATAGCCGCGCGTATTTACGTCACTTGAGTTTCGCCAGCGAGCCGTTGGGTGAAACCTTAATGACCATCCATAACCTGCATTTTTACCAGGATCTGATGCGCGCCATGCGCCAAGCGATTGAGCAAGAGCGCTTCCCAGCGTGGCGCGACGCCTTCCGCGAGCGTTATTTTGCTCGTCGTGCCAAAGGCGGTGGCGGTCGTCGCGATGACGGAGACGGTGGAGCAAGTGGGGAGAGCAGCGAGAGTGACGGTAACGAAGGCGACGACTGATGCGATTGATGGTGGTTCAACAAGGCCGCATCAAAGACCCCAACGTCCTGGCATTACGCGCTGAATTCCTCAAACGCTTTCAGCGCTATGGAACCCTGACGGTGGTAGAGAAAGAGCCGAAAGGCGACGCTGTCTTGTGGCCCACATCAAGTCGTTGGAAAGTATTGCTCGACGAACGCGGCGAAACGCCAACGAGTGAGCAACTCGCCAAGCTATTACGAAAATGGACCATGACTCATGGCGAAGTTGCGTTTTTAGTTGGCGACGCGTATGGACCGCACGCGCCAAGCAAAGCATCCGCCGACGTGTCGTTGGCGCTCAGCACCCTGACTTTACCGCATCAACTTGCGCATTTGTTATTGATCGAGCAGTTGTATCGCGCCGCAAGTATTCTCGCCGGATCGCCGTATCATCACGCGTGATTTAGTACGCTACCGAAAATGCTGGATGTGAACGCACGTAGAGCGTTGGCCACCAGCCGTCTTTGGCGAGGATAAAGCGCTGGTTGATGAGAGCCGGCGTAAATGTCAGCGGCTGTTGGCCTGATTTGGTCGACAGCGCGATGGTGACGGTGACGGCAACGGTGTCATCGGCTTGAGGCTCGATAGCGGCAATAGTGAAATTGAAAGTAAACGGGTCGGTATTTTGTATTTGGAAGAGCCCAGTTAATGCGCGCGAGACCAACATGCGCATGGTGTTGTTATTCACCAAATCAGCGGCGTCTTCGCCCAATTGGTTGGGCCACTCTTTGCGAATGTCGTAGTTCGGATGAATGCAATCCATCACGCTTCCAGCGCGTCCGTTTTCGATTGCGGACTTGAGTTGAGCAAAGGTACGGTTGGCCTGCACCGACGTGCGACTCCACCATAAAAACCACAGGATAATCAAAAGGGGAACGGCGATAATGATCGCTAAGCGTACGCGAGTAGGGTTCATGTCGTGCAGCATTACGCGTCTCGCCAACCGACAAGGTGGAGATTTGGCGCGTTGCCCGCAATGAAGCGACGAAACTAAACGAGGAACGCAGATGGCAAGGCTGCCATCTGCGTTCCTCGTGAAGATATCCGCACTTGGTGTAGGCAAGTGCGGGCTTCGAGATGAATGAGCGCGATCGTTCTTAGTTCCTTTTAGAACTCCCATCCGGCGATTAAGGTGGTGCGATTTTCATGGGCATCGTTGTTAAGACCGAAAAATTCCGTCAGAATGATGTGGGCATGTGGAGTTGGATGAAAGCGAATCGATGGCCCAGCAGACACTTCATACACATGAGAGCGATGGCCGGTAAATCCGCCATTTACAGTGTCGTCGTCAAGTTTGCTGACCTGCGCCATGGCCAGTTCCACGCCGATACTCAGTTTTTCATCGATGGCGGAATAGCCGATGGCAGAGTTCCATTCTAAGGCCAATTCACGTTCAGCGCCGGTCTGTTGCTCCCAAACGAAGTTGGTCGCCCAGGCCCAACGTGAAGCAAGATCATCGCTCAGCAGCAATTTAAATTCAGCCGAATCAGGTCCGCTGGCAGCTTGGCCCCATTCACCGTACAGCGTTGGATTACCCCAGAGCACATCCCAATCGGCAAGCGCATAGCGCAATTCAAACTTAGTTTTATCCAGCTTATTATCGCCTTTGTTTCCCTCTTTTGCCCAGACTTGGTAGAGGTCGAGTTGAAAGCGATAACCAAGGCCCATCTCTACTTCGTACAATTGTTTGATTTCACTGACGGCATCGGGATTAGCTTTCTTTTCATTTCGTGACGGGCTTGACATGACGAACCAATACTCGAATTCGACCTGCCCTTCGGGAATGACATAAGAGCGGACTTCGGACCAGCGGCGAGCCGTCGACCAGCGTGGTTGTCCGTAACTACCAACGTATTGATCGTCGCGCACGGTGGATGGCGCCTTGCCTTGCACGGTCAGCGACGGCAGCTCCCAAGAGTTGAGCGTTGGCGGACGTACCTCATCCGGTTTGCCAGAACCTACCGAAGGAGTGTTGGTGACATCGGCGGCTGAAAGGCCGGTCGATAGCATGCCTGCACTCAGCGCAATGACGCTCACCAGTTGAAGGGTAGGGGAAATGAGTCGAGTGGTCATGAAGGTTCCTGAGGTTAGGAATGGTGGACAGCCGAGTGCGGCGTTGGTAGTTGAGGGTTCTTAGCGAAGTTGGTGCCGGCTCAAATAAGTGATTTTTAAATGTTATGGTTCCTTTTTCAGCAGGTGGTCAGATTCGTGTTCGGGAAATCGACAAACGTAAGATTCATGTCTGGCATGGTCTTTAAAAACCCCGGCAGATGGCAGCGAATGGCAGCTCTTCACCCCGTGGAAGCCGCTCGTATGTTTCGCCATCATCATGGATCGCTCCGCTCGCATTGATCAGGCTTTGGCCAAGCGCAATTATTCGCCAGTGCTCCGGCAGCGTATTGAACGTCTGCTTGACGGCGAGGAAGACCGCACGCGCTTACGCTGTTGCAACTCAGGCTGTTTTGTCTGTGTGCAAGAATTGATTGCGATTCTTGCCGAAGTCGAGGGCAGTTCGGGCGCGTGATCTTTTTTTATGTCTTATGTTTGATGTCCGATGTCCGATGTCCGATGTCCGATGTCCGATGTCGAGAATTGTATACGACAGCGTTGCCGAAGTGGCTTACGGTTCTGAAACGACCACCGCCACCCTCAGAAAACGCCGGTATAAAAGGACATCGGACATCGGACATCGGACATCGGACATCAGACATGAGATAGAAGATTGCCGCACCATCCCGCGTTTCTATCCTCCGCTACCATGTCGACCGGTCCTGATGCATTTACCAAACGTATTGAGCGCCTGAACAGTATCGGCATCGCTCTCTCGTCGGAACGCGATCCGGTAAAACTGCTAGAGCAGATTCTTTTGGGGGCCAAAGATATTACTCATGCGGACGGCGGGACGATTTATTCTTTGAATGAGGACGGTGAGCTGCGCTTTGAAATCCTACGCTCCGATTCATTGAACTTGTGGATCGGTGGCACCAGCGGCAAGCCGATCCCGTTCAAAAATATTCCGCTGCATTTACCAGACGGTTCGCCGAATCGCAGTTCCGTGGTGGCGTGTGCGGCGTTGGACGGCCAGACGGTGAACATTCCCGATGCGTATCATGCTCAGGGCTTTGATTTTTCGGGAACGCGTGCGTTTGATGAACGAACCGGCTATCGTTCGATTTCATTTTTGACCGTGCCGCTGCGCAATCATGAAGCTGAAATCATTGGCGTTCTGCAATTGCTCAATGCGCGTGATGAGCTTGGTGATGTGGTTGCCTTCAACGAAACCGATCAACGCTTGGCCGAGAGTTTAGCCTCGCAGGCCGCTACGGCGCTGACCAAACATCAGCTCATCGATGGAATGAAAGACTTGCTGGAGTCTTTTATTCGTCTGATTGCCACGGCGATTGACGAAAAATCACCATACACGGGCGGCCACTGTAAACGTGTTCCTGAACTGACCATGATGTTGGCGGACGCTGCGGCGCGGTGCGATCGTGGTCCGCTCAAAGATTTTTCCATGAGCGAGGCTGACCGCCACGAACTGCGTTTGGCGGGTTGGATTCATGACTGTGGCAAGATCACCACACCTGAATGGGTGATGGACAAGGCGACCAAACTGTCGGCCATTTACGACCGCATTGGTCTGGTAGAAACGCGCTTTGCGGCGCTGAAACGCGATGGTGAAATCACCATGCTGCGAGCGCTCTTAATGGAAAACGCAGCGGGAAAGAATTCGCCATCTACTGAGGCCGCTTTTCGCGCTGAATGTCAACGCTTGGATGACGACCTCGCCTTTTTGCGGCGCGCCAATACCGGCAGCGAAGCGATGCGCGCGGAAGATCAACAACGCGTACGCGCCATCGCTGCTCGTAAATGGATTTCGCCAGACGGCAGCGTCCAACCCATTCTTTCAGACGATGAAGTGAAACACCTGACCATTACGAAAGGGACGCTGACCGCAGAGGAACGCGGCATCATCAATCATCACATCGTTGCCACGATCCGCATGTTAGAGTCGTTGCCGTATCCCAAGCATCTTCGCCGCATTCCGGAAGTCGCCGGTGGCCATCACGAACGCATGGACGGCAAAGGATATCCGAAAGGATTGAAACGCGATCAGATGTCGGTTCAGGCTCGCGTCATGGGGATTGCTGACGTCTTCGAGGCGCTGACGGCCAGTGATCGGCCGTATAAAAAAGCGATGCCTCTGTCACAGGCCTTAACCATTTTGGGGCGGATGAAGTTGGACGGGCATATTGATCCTGATTTATTTGACGTGTTCATTAATGAGGGCGTGTGGCTCGAATACGCGAAACGTTTCTTGCCAGCAGAACAAATGGATGTGGTGGAGGTAACCGCGTTACCTGGCTACCAATCCTTGCCCTCCGCTTAATGTTTTGCACACACGCTTCACCTAGCGTGCGTGCATTCGTTGTTGATGATCACGAATCTAAACTTCGGAACTCGCACTCATGAATAAGAATTACCGCAAGCGCAGCGTTTCATTGGTGGCGGCGTTGGCCGTCTTGGTAACTTTGCCGTTAGCGGCGGCAGAAGAGCCATCGACGACCAAGACGGTTTCGATGTTGACGCATTTCTTATTTTCCACCGCTGTTATCACCGGCGTGACGCTGGCATTTGTTAACCTGTGGCTGTGGTCGCGCTTACGCCACGTGACCAAACGTTGGTTAGCATTGTCGGCAGAGGTTAAGCTGAGTGAAAAAACTCGGTCGACCATCGCCAAGTCGAGCAAAAGAGATGCGGGCGAGCGTACCACCGAGATTTTTATTCTTCAGCGCTTACATGCCGCACGAATTGGTGGATGGGAACATGATTTAGTAAATAGTCGGGTGACTTGGTCAGAGCATGTGCACGAGCTTTTCGGCCTGTCACCGGAAAAATTACCGAGTAATTACAGCGGCTTGGTGGCGCTTGTACATGCGGATGATCGTGACGATTTCTGTGCTATCACCGATGCGCTGGTTTCCGACGGCAGACCAAAGGAAGCCGAAATCCGGGTCATTTGGCCGGACGGAAGTTTTCATTGGCACGTCAGTCGAGTCGAATTGATTCGTGACGAAACGAATAAGCCAATCAGCATCGTTGGTATTGCGATGGACATCACTGAGCGCAAACGCATGGAAGACGAACTGCGCGCCAGTGAGCAACGCTATCGCGCCGTCATTTCTGCGATGCATGAAGGCGTGATTATTCACGCGGCTGATGGCAGTATTATTGATAATAATCTAAGCGCAGAACATATCCTTGGACTCTCTCGTGGGGAAATGCTGGGTTCCGTGAATCGCGACCCGAACGTGAAGACCGTTCGCGAAGATGGCAGTGCATTTCCACCAGAAGAACATCCGTCCCAACGAGCACAGCAAAGCGGGCAACCACAACACGGCACGATTATTGGCGTTCACCGACCTGATGGAGCCTTGCGTTGGTTGTCCGTCAATGCGAACCCTCTTTTGACAGCGGGTTCTGGTTCACCAATGGGTGCGGTGGAGACGTTCTCTGATATTACCGATCGTTTGAGCGCCGAGCGTGCGCTGCGGGATTCAGAAAAACGCTGGCGGTCGCTGGCTGAAAATATTCCAGACACCATTGCGATGGTTGATCGCACCGGAACGATTTTATTTATTAACCACGTACTGTCGGGCCTGACTCGTGAAGATGTATTAGGCGCTCACATAAATCGGTTTATGCCGCCAGCCTTTACGAAGTTGTTAGCTGGCGCGGTTGGTCGGATCTTTGATCGTGGTGAAGAAGTCTATGCCGATATTCAGGCACATGAATCGGGCCAAGCGGCAAGGTGGTATTCCTGTCATATCTCGCCGGTAAGGCATCAAGGCCACACCATTGCGGCAACCGTTCGCACCACGGACATCACCGAACGACGCACCGCAGAAGAAGAACGTCGGCGTTTTCAGATTGAACGCGAACGGCTGTTGGAACGCTTACAAGTTCAGATGGAACGCATGCCGATTGGATGTTTGGAATGGGATCGTCAACGTCGCATCACCTATGCAAATCCTGCCGCTGAAGTTATTTTTGAATATGAATCCGGCACCATGGTCGGCTTAGGCTTAGACGCCCTTTGTCGGCCGGATGACCAGGCCGAAATTGATGCGATTTTTAGCGGTTTGGAACATGGCGATATGGGGTCTGCCAGTCGTCATCGCAATCGTACGAGTGATGATCAGGCGATCCTTTGTGAGTGGCATCCGACTCCGCTGTTTGATTCCGAAGGCGTCTTTAGTGGTGCGCTGACCACGGTGATGGATGTTGGCGAACGCGAATCGCTGGAAGAACAATTACGTCAATCACAAAAGATGGAAGCTGTCGGCCGTTTGGCGGGTGGCATAGCTCATGACTTTAATAATCTTTTAACAGCAATTATGGGTTATAGCGAATTGTTGGACGCGAAAATCCCCTCCACCGACGTTGCTTCTGGTTATGTTCAGCAAGTAAAGAAGTCAGCGAAGCGCGCCGCCTCATTGACCTATCAGCTTTTGGCCTTCAGTCGCAAACAAGTATTGCAAGTTCAGTCGTTAGTATTGGGCGATGTGATTAATGATTTGGTGCCGATGCTTCGTCGGCTTATCGGCGAACACATTGTCCTCAAAACTGATTTTCCACCTGACACCTGGCAAGTGCTGGCGGATGCCAGTCAGTGGGAACAGGTGGTGATGAATTTAGTGGTGAACGCGCGTGATGCGATGCCGAAGGGGGGCTCGCTGATTATTTCTACGCGCAATCGCAAGATGGATGCGAGCATGGTTCGGGCCTACGCGGAAGTACCGCCAGGTGACTATGTGATGATGATTGTAAGCGATACTGGCGAGGGCATGGAAGAAGATGTTCGTAAGCGGATTTTCGAACCGTTCTTCACCACGAAGCCAGAAGGAAAAGGAACGGGCCTTGGTTTAGCAGTCGTCTTTGGTGTGGTGCGGCAAAGTGGTGGATTCATCTTCGTTGACAGTGTGCTTGGAAAAGGCGCTCGTTTCGATGTCCTGTTACCGCGTGCGGCACGCAGTGCTGAACCTTTCCGTCAGCGTGACAGTACCGCTCAACTCGCAATTCGCGGTAGTGAAACTATTTTATTAGTGGAAGACGACGAAGGTGTACGCGGGTTGGTGAAGGATACTTTGGAAGCATCAGGTTATACGGTGTTGGTGGTGTCGAATGGTAAGGATGCCTTGGAATTGAGCGCGCAGTTTGCTCAGAACATCGACTTATTGCTTACCGATGTGGTGATGCCCGGCCTGGGTGGACGCGAAGTGGCGGATCGCGTGAAACAGCAGCGTCCATTAATCAAAGTGCTTTTCATGTCTGGCTACACCGATGACATCATCTTGTCTCATGGCGTACTCGATGGTTCTTCTGCGTTTATAGAGAAACCATTTTCTGCGCCCAAATTACTCGGACGCATACGTAAGATTCTCGCCGGACTTTCGTGATAGCAGTTTGTAGTCGTCTGTAGTCGTCTGTAGTCGTCAGTAGTCGTCAGTAGTCCCAGCGTTATTGCTTTATCAAAGCGCTAGCGGCCAAGCTCCAATGCCGTCGCACCAGGCCCTGGAGTAATGTGATAAAGCATGGCGGTGGTATGTTGAGGAAAGCGTCGACGATAGTCGGCTATCCATGCTTCTGCGCGGTAGTCTTCGCGACGAAAGGCTGCCCATACGGCTCCGCCGAACCCTGCGCCAAAAGCAGAGGCGGCGACGGCGCCATGATCTTTGGCGATGGCGACCAAAGCAATCGTCTCAGGTATTTGATTGTGTAAATTATTGACGGCTAATGCCTGAGAACGCGCGGTCAAAGCGCCGAACTTGGCAAGGTCACCAGTGTTTAAAGCGGCAACGGCACCGGGCACAATGTCGGTGGTTTCGATGACGGTTTGTTCGGCTCGTTGATGTAGATCTGGATCGTGAATTTTTTCCAGCACGGCGGCTCCGCCACAGGCAATAATGGCAGCACCAATAGACGCATCGTTGCGACCGCTGGCCTTGTTCCATGAAGCCACTGCGGCACGTACGCGGTCAGCGACACGGTTGAAGTGTTCGCAGGCAGCCGCAGATTTTTCGGCCAAAACGCCGCTGACGGTGACTGCGAGGATTAAATTCTGCGGCCATGCAACCGTGGCCAGACGATGGAACGGAGAAAACGACCAGTGATTTAATTGGCCTGCTCGCGAACAAAGAATGGCAGCGTGATCTTGCGATCCGCCACTGGTACCAACACCGGCTTCACCGACGAAACTGCGGTAGCCAGCACCGTTTTCATGGCAACCAAGGTAGGGGACCAAATCCTCGTCAGTGGCAAGGTCAGCGCGGTATTCCGCGCGTTCACGCAACCGGTTGGCAGCGGTCAACGCTAAATGTACGGCAATGACAAGTGCTGACGACGAACTCATTCCCGCAGCGGGAGGTAAATTGGAACTAATACTCAAATCAATACCGGTGCTCATTCCTGGGAAATGTCGCGCTAAGCGGCGCGCTACCGCAGCGATATAGGTACTCATGCCACCGGACCCTGTGGCGCTCGTCGCTAACGGAACCTCGATGACGTGGTTGTTGCTGACGACACGGACCAGGGCATCGCGACGTGGGCGCGCAACCGTCATCATGCCACAATCGGTCGCACAATTCAGCACATGACCGCCAGCATAATCCGTATGTTTGCCCAATACTTCGATGCGACCTGGAACCCACCAAGCCCATTGTGGTTCGCCGTTCAGCGCCCGCCGTGACGCGGTCAGCAGCTCGCTCGCTGCTTGAGTGGGTGCCGTTCCAAGCCCGAGAGTTTGTGCCATTTTCAGATCGACATTCGGCATCGTCATAGCGACCTCCCAGTGGTTGCGTGAACGAATATTTTGGCACCAGGGCTATGCGCCGCTGTGGTCAGCAAGCGGTCAAAGAATGGAGTAATGAGCATGTTGGAGACGGTACGGACACCGTGGCCGCACAGCGTGATAAGTGTCGAGGATCAACGCACTTTCTTCTGGCGCGTACGAGACATATTGCCGGGGCACATGGACCCGATCTTCCGACGTTGGTGGCGACTGATTGATGACCTTCCGGCAAAGGTTACGCAGGTCACGTTGTGGAAAGACGGTCCCTCGCCGCCACTCATTGGAGATGGTCATCTGCATGTGACGCCAACGTCAGTGGTCTGTTTAGACGGCGTGGTTCGCATCGTTGCGCCAGGCAAGAGTGTCGACTTACAGCCGGGTCATGTGCTCATCATTGGTGCTGGAGTATGGCATCGGCACGAAGCCTTGCGCAGAGGGAGTATCTGGTTCGGCCAAGGATTTTTGCCTGCGTGCAGTGATGTGCTGGTCGGTGATCAGGATCGCGAATGGCGCGGTCGATTGCCAAGTGAGCCGAGCCGTCAGCTGATGGACGCAACTCTGGCAGTGCCGAATGATCAAGCGCGATGCGCAAGTTTTGCCGAATTGATGAAACAAGTGCTCAGTGAATCGGTTGATGATCTTCCATTTACCAATCCCGCGCTTCAGCGGATGATCGCTCGTTTATGGTCAAATCTGCATCGTGGGGTGACGGTGGAAGATCTTATCCACGCCAGCGCACTCTCTCGCGCTCAGGCGTATCGCATTTTTACTGAGGGTTATGGCGTTCCGCCCAAA
Source organism: Planctomycetota bacterium (assembly GCA_043775355.1). Taxonomy (GTDB): domain Bacteria; phylum Planctomycetota; class UBA11346; order UBA11346; family UBA11346; genus BOG-1363. The sequence goes on along the minus strand of JAYVSL010000105.1, from coordinate 9,677 downwards.
GACGCCATTGCTACCGCGCGTTTGTGGTTGGCAGAAGGTTTATTAAAAAATGGTTTGAGTGTCGCTGCCGTGGCTGACCGCTGTGGTTTTCCAAGTGCGGATACTTTCGCTCGCTCATGGAAACGCGCGTATGGATCACCGCCAAGTAAAGACCGCACATAGGCAGACAGCGTCTTAGCGCAGAGCGCCGGCGTAGGTGTCAAGCAAGCGCGCCAGGGTTACGTCTAATTCCGTGACGTGATTATCTGCGTCGTGTGTGCGAAGGATGACGCTGACGCGATTATAAACGTTGGTCCATTCCGGATGGTGATTGCTGGCATCAATGGCCGGCGCGGCTTGGTGCATGAATGCCATGGCGACTTTAAAGTCGGCGAATAGATAGGTACGAGTAAGGCCAGAAATATTTCCCGACCAGCCTGGGAGGGTGGTTAAAGCGGCGGCGGTTTCTGGCGCGGTGAGGGCTTTAAGCATTGCCGCCATCACGGGACATGGCGTTTAATCGTTCACGCATGGCGGGTTCCACTTCTTCATCTTGTGCCAGATAGGCAAGTAATCCGCTGACTTCTCCGGCGAAAAGATCATGCCGCAGGTGCCGCAGCATGCCCAGTTTGTAAGCGCGTTCATCAATTAATGGCGTAAATAAATGACTGCGACCTTGTGCTTTTTGGCTTAAAAATTTGCGTCGCGAGAGATTCCGCATGACGGTTAATATGGTGGTGTAGGCAAGCGGTCGCGTGACGGTTTGGTGATTAATAAATTCTTGCACGGCATTCACGGTCGCTGGGCCTTTGGACCACAGGAAGTGCATAACGCGCAATTGGAGGGGGCCGATAGTTTCCATAGGTTCTTTTATGCGTGGTTGCTGCGCCAAGCTTGCAGGACGGTGTATAGATCATGTCACCTATGGCGAGGCTTTTTTTTCGCCCACGCGTTGAGGTGAGCGGGTCAGAATCGTGGCCAGCCGCGTATGAGCTGGGTGCCCAGTGGCTGATAGCGCTCGGCGCCGATGACGGTTAGCCAGCGTCGGGCATCTTCGGGATAGCCCGCTGTTGGGGCGAGGTCGGGCACGCTTCGACACCACCATTGGTTGAACAGCGTCATATGCAGTTCTCGCGCGTATTTGGCGATGCAGCTGGCTAATGCTGTCAGTGGACTGGCGCTTTCGCCACCGACTAAAAAAGCCACCTGACGTTGATCAATCAGGTAGCGACTGGCGTGGGCAGATTCTTCGTCGATGTGGACCGTTGCCGTTGGCCACACTTTACCAAGTGCTTCGCCATAAAAGCGTCGGCCACCAAGACGATCCACCACGATGGCTGCCGGTGTGGTGCTGCCGATCCATTTTAATAACTGACCGACCTGGGTGAGTTCCAGATCAGCTTTGTTGCCGCTGGTGGCAAGAAAATGATTGTACTCACCCGCATGAATAAGTCGGCCGCGAACCCCTGCGGGGGTCAACTCTTTCAGCGACCATTTCGTCACGCGCATGGCGCTGTGGGGTAACGTCATCGTCTCAGCACCGTCTTGCCACGGATGTGTGCGATCACTGGCTTTTTCACCAAGTGCAGCAAAGACCTCGGCTGCGGTGGCGGGTGGTTGTCCCAGCAACCACCCAAGCCCACCAAGCGCGACTTCTTCTAAAGGAGCGAGATTTCCAGGGCGATGCAGCGTTTTGCTATCACGTACACCAGTACCGGCTAAGGCTTTGGCGAGGTCGATTCCTGGCGCGCCATCAACGGCGACTCCGACTATGGAAAGCGGTCCCAGAGTTGGTCCGTAACCGGCCTCATCAATTCCACCATAGCGCATGGACGGGACCGTAGGGGATCGATTTGCATGCGGGAGGTACCAAAATGTACCGGCATCTCTGGGCGACGGTGATCATGGTACGGCTGCCTGAACTTCCTGGGCTTATGGACGAGCGGTATGTAACGGATGAAGGTATTTTGCGCGATGGTCTGCGTAACCATGATGCTTAAACACGGCGGTAGAGTGTAGCGAGCCCTCATATCTGGCGATTTGGTTTAAATCAGGGTAAGCTCATCCCGATGAATTCCTCGATCTTCGCCCCATATGGTCGTCTTTGGCAACCAACGTTGTTATCCGCTATGATTTTTCTCAGCGGTTTGGTCGTCAGTGCTCTGGTCGCTAGGAATGCGCAGGCGCAGCTTCAGTCCAAGACCAGCGAACGATTTTTACACCTCACTGAAAATTTTCACGATGCCGTAATCCGTCGCTTTGGCACCACACGGTTTGGACTTGGTGGTGCGCGGGGCGTCTTCGCCGCCAGTAAATCGGTTGAACGCAAGGAGTTTGAGGCCTACGTCGCTTCGCGTGATCTGCAGCGCGAATTTCCAGGTATTCTTGGCATGGGTGTGATCAAACCGGTGGCGCGCATCGATCTTGAACGTTTTATCGCTGCCGAGCAATTGGATGATGCCCCAGACTTTAACGTGAAAACGACAGGTAATGACCCACAGTGCTTTGTCATCACCTGCATTTATCCACGCGCGACAAATGCCGCTGCATGGGGATTTGATGTCGGCTCTGAAGCGGTTCGGCGTGCAGGCATCGAACAAGCCATCGACCATGACCAAACCACATTGACCCGAACGATCACGCTGGTCCAAGATGAATTAAAAACGCCGGGATTTCTTCTTCTGGTGCCGGTTTACCGCAACGGTACTGCGCCAAAGACGCCAACGGAACGGCAAGCGGCTTTAGTCGCCCTGGTCTATGCTCCAATCCGTGCCGTCGATCTGTTGGCGGGGCTCAACGCGAGTGGAAATGGCCAAGCCGTTGCGGAAGTGTGGGAAGAGAGCGCGAATGGAAACCGTACACGTTTGTTTCCAACGACGGAAAATCTACTTAACCAAGCGGCATTCAGTAAAGAAGAGGTGTTGACGGTGTTTGGTCGCGACCTGCACCTGCGGGTGTGCAGTACTCCAGAATTAGATGCCACCGTCGGACTACGTGAGTCGCTAACCGTGATGGGAGCTGGCTCGCTGATCGCCGTGCTCGCCGCGATGGTGGCCCTGATGTTGGGCCGCAGCCGCGCGAAGATTTTGACCGCCGCCCACGCCATGACCATGGACCTGCGGGAGGCAAAAGCGGCTGCGGAAATCGCTCTCCGCGATGCCGAAGTCTATCGCTCTACGCTGGAACAGTATGCGATCGTCAGCATGACCGACGGAAAAGGCCGCATTATTTCCGTCAATCCAGCGTTCTGTTCGATTAGTGGATATTCCCGCGAGGAATTACTGGGGCAGGATCACCGCTTGGTGAATAGCAGCACGCACAGCAAAGAATTTTGGCGCACCATGTGGGAAATGGTCCAGAGTGGAAAACCATGGCGTCAGGTGGTCTGCAACCGGGCCAAGAATGGGTCGCTCTATTGGGTCGATAGCATGATCACGCCCTTCATGGGACCAGACGGAAAAATTGATCGTTTGGTATCGATCCGCTTCGATGTCACCGCCCAGAAACAACTCGAACAGGAATTACTTTCGGCGAAAGAACGACTTTCAATAGCACTCATGGCCGGTGGAGTTGGTATTTGGGAATACGACCCCGTCGCCAATCGGTTAACTTGGGATGAGGGAATGTTCGCCCTCTACGACGTTGCGCCGGAGCTCTTCCCAGGTGCTTATGAAGCTTGGGAATCGGCTATTCATCCCGAGGACAAGGCGCGTAGCGTTAGCGAACTGAATGCCGGCCTTGCAGGAACGAGCGACTTTGACACTCAGTTCCGCATTGTTTGGCGCGATGGCGCGATCCGCCATATCCGAGCCAGGGCGCTGGTGAAACGTGACGAGTCTGGCAAAGCAGTGCGCATGATTGGGACGAATTGGGACATCACTGCGGAAAATGAAAGCGAGGCGCAGCGGAAGATGCTCGTCACGATTATCGAACAGGCCACCGATTTTATTGGCACCAAGGATCTCAACGGCCGTCTTCAATACCATAATCCCGCGAGTATTCGCCTGCTTGGTATGTCCGAAAATATTGACATATCCACATTAGCGCTCTCCGAAATTTATCCCCAGTGGGCGGTGCGGCAATTGCTCGATGAAGCCATGCCGTCGGCAAAAAAGAACCATACCTGGCAAGGTGAATCGGCGCTCTTGCACCGCGATGGCAGCGAGATTCCGGTTTATCAGGTGTTGATGGTGCATCGGAATGCTGCCGGTGAGCCCATGCGCTTTTCGACCATCATGCGCGATCTGCGGGAGCAAAAGGCCCATGAGGCAAACCTCCGCTCGTTGACCGCGATGCAACAAGGCATCCTTGATGGCGCGAATGTTTGCATCATCGCCACCGACATTAACGGACTAATTACCAACTGGAACGCCACCGCCACGCGTATGCTGCAATGGACGGCAGATGAAATGGTCGGAAAACAATCTCCTGCAGTTATTCACGTGCTTGATGAAGTGGTGGCGCGCGCGACGCAATTATCCAAAGAACTTGGAATTCCTGTTGCCCCCGGTTTCGATGTCTTTGTCATCAAGGCGCGTATCAATCGAGTGGCCGATGAACACGAATGGACCTACGTACGCAAGGATAGCTCACGCTTCCCCGTATTGCTGTCCGTCACCGCGTTGCGGGATGATCAGGGAGCGGTAACAGGTTATCTCGGTATCGCCGCCGACATCACTGAACGCAGCCGACATGAACGCGAGCTCAAAAAAGCGATGGAAGCCGCAACCGCTGGCGCACGCGCCAAAGCGGATTTCCTCGCAGTGATGAGTCATGAGATTCGTACGCCGATGAATGGCGTCATCGGCATGACCAATCTTCTGGTGAAGACCGCGCTTGATGCTCAACAGCGCGATTATGTCGAAACGGTGCGTACGTGCGGTGAGAGTTTGCTGATACTGATTAACGACATTCTCGATTTTTCTAAACTTGAAGCTGGCCGCGTGACGTTGGAAGCCATTCCATTTTCTCTCAAGCGCGTAATGGAAGATGTTCTTCTGTTGTTCGGTGGTCTGGCTGAGCAGAAGGGCATAACACTGTCCTATGAGCTGCCCCCAAACACGCCGCATAACGTCATCGGAGACCCGACTAGGCTCCGCCAAGTCTTACTCAATCTGGTGTCGAATGCCTTGAAGTTCACCCTGCAAGGGTCGGTAACCGTGTCGATGTCGGTGACCATCAGGGCCGAGCAGCAGGCCGAGCAGCAGGCCGAACTGGTCATCGCGATACGCGATTCTGGTATTGGCATGACACCAGAGCAGCTGGCTCACCTCGGTGAAGCGTTCACGCAGGCAGATTCTTCCACCACGCGCAAATTCGGCGGCTCCGGTCTGGGTATGACTATCAGCAAGGCGCTGATCAATCTCATGAAGGGCGAATTGCAGGTCGAATCTCAACTGGGACAAGGTTCAACTTTCCGTCTCTTGTTGCGCCTGCCACTCTGCTCAGATAGGCCGGATGACTCTGGTCAATTCAGCCTGCAGAATCGCCGAGTCCTGTGCCTGGATAACGACCCCATCTGTTTACAACAGATGTCAGCAATGTGCCGCGCCTGGGGCATGCAGGTAGAAACGTTCACGGTCGCCCAGGATCTGATGATACATCTGCGTCAGGCAAAACAGCCGCCGGATCTGATTCTGACCGATCATGAAATGCCCGGCATCGACGGTTTAATGCTTACGAGCATGGTGCACGCCGATGTTCATTTCACATCCCTCCCCGTCATCATTGCCAGCAGCGATCCGGAACGCGCCAGAATTGGCGTGCGCACGTCGGGCGCTTATTTGGTGCTGGATAAACCACTGACCGATGCCCGTCTCAGCGCCGCGATTCATGCCGCATTACGTCCACGCCATCACGCGGCTCCGTCTGGTGTGGCGGAACCCGTGGCCATCCGCTTGCAGCGCATCCTGGTCGCCGATGACAATCGCATTAACCAACGCGTCATTGTTTCAATGATCAAGGGCTATGCCCCAGTTATCGATACGGTTGACAATGGGGCCAAGGCAGTCGAGGCCGTTAAACAGCAGCAGTACGATTGCGTATTTATGGATTGCCAGATGCCGGAAATGGATGGCTATCAGGCAACTCAGGCGATTCGTGCACGTGAGCAAGAACTTGGACTTCCCCACTTACACATTATTGCTTTAACGGCGCACGCCATGGAAGGTGCGCGAAATGAATGCTTGGCTGCCGGTATGGATGATTACCTCAGCAAACCAGTCAGAGAAGCCGATCTGACAGGAGTGATGCAACGATGTTTTTCCCACACGGCAACGAGTTCAGAAAATCTAGCGAAGCCAACTCAATTATCGACTCCAGACCCGCTCGCATTCCTTCGTCAATCAATGGACGAAAATGACATTCGCCTGGTCGCCGAAGCGGTCGCGTTGGAATATCCTAAGATGATGAAAGCCATCGACGATGCGAGCGAAGTGGGTGACCTTTCCGGTATCGCGCGTATCGCGCATAATTTTAAAGGATCTAGCTCCAGTCTTGAACTGAACGACCTTCAAGAAGTAAGCCGCGAATTAGAAGTCACCGCCAAGGTGGAACCGAAGGAATCGCTCAATTTGTTGATCATGCGCTTGAAAAAAGAAGCCGGGCATGCAGTGCGAATTTTCCGTGAGTTTCTCGGTGGGCCACAGCCCTAAGAAATTCCTAGCATTGCGGTGATCATTTCGCCACCAGACTGCATTACGTGCGCTACGTAGTTTTAATCGTGATCGCTTTTTGTTTTGCAGTGTTGCAGTACGGCTGGCTAGCCCACTGGATCACTGGGCCGGATCTGTTGATCGCGTTGGCCGCATGGATCATGGTCGATGGCACCGAAGATGGCGTGTTGATGCGTGCTTGGGTGGTCGGCTTGGTGGCGGACATGATCGACCCAGGCAGTGAGTGTTTTCACTCACTGATGTTTTTAGGTTTAGCACTGGCGTACTTACCAGTGCGTTCGTTAGTGTTTCGCTCGCGCATGACCGGCTGGGCTGCCTGGGCGATGATCTGTTCGTTACTGAGCAATCTGATCGATGGTTGGATCGGCGGATTTGGCGATGCCACTGGCGGAACGATGTGGTTGTCGTCGTTGTGGACTGCAGCTGCGGCAGTGGCGATTGGCTGGTTATTTCGCGGCCTACCAGCCAAACTTCAGCCGGTAGGCAAAGGCGGAGCGTAAGTTTTTATTTTATCCGCGCCGATCGTCAGGAATGGTGACGCCAACTTGTTCCAATACCGCCGTGGCGTAGGAACCAGATGGTAGGGTGAACGATACCCAGGTCAGATCACCGTCGCTGCGCACGGTCGGTGCGACGCGAAATGGAATGAGCAAGGGGCGACGTTCGCCTGGACTTTCCAGCGCTCCGCCATCGCCGAACCACGCCCAGTCAACCCCGGTGGCGGCCGACCACTGACGTTCTTCCGCATCGATTTCTGGTGCTGGTTTGAGTCGCTGAGTTCCCGGCAGAGGAGCCGTGGTGAAAGCATCCAGCACGCCAGCAGCAGCGCGGCGATTGGTGTCCACCAGGGCATCCGCTTCGACCAAGAATGGCGCTCCGCGACTGGTATTACCGAGGTCGCCAAGACGTAAGGTATGGAGCAAACCAGCGGCTTCACGGGCGTCGAGGACGGCGTTGAAGATGGCGCTCTGCCCGGCAGAGGCCGCGAGTTTGCGCAATGAATCGCCAGCGGCGCGTAACGCTCCGGCGGCGTCCATGCCACGTCGCAGCGCACCAAGCGCTTGGCCTTCGGGACCGTGGCGGAATCCCGTTGGCAGTTCATCGCCCCATTTCCAGCCGCCGTTGGCATCGATGATGCGGGCGATGGCGGCTTCATTATTTCCGCCACCCCAGGCCTTGGCGAGTTCGAAGGTCGACCCATGCAGGCCGAAACGTTGCGCACCATAACGATTACGAATGCCTTCGTGTGCGAGTCGCGTCAAGCGCTCTGCTATGCCGGTGGTGTCGCCACCCAGGCCAAGCACAAAACGATTTCCGGCAAGATGGCCGAGGCGCAATTTATTGGCATGTCGCGCCATGCTGTGAATTTTTACGCGACCAATCGGTAGACGATCTTGCAGCGTTGCGAGCGCGGTTTCGCTGCCGAAATGAATACTAAACCACTGGCGCGTGACGGCGTGGCGGTCTTTGCGTCCGGCATAACCAATATCGCGATCGCGTTTGCCGCAGGCTTTGGCCAACGCTTCGGCAACTTGATCGGTGGTTAACCCTTCCTTCTCAATATCGACGTACAGATGTTCGCCGCTTCCGCTCGGTAAATACGCAGGTTCTTCAATGACCTGAAAGTGGGCGGAACCAGGGATCAAATGCGGTGAGGTCATCACGCAACTCCAGCAAGGTGAGCATCGCGGCGAGCTTCGGCGATGCAGTGAGCGTGATATGCGGCGCGCATCTGACGCGCCCATGGGCCAACTTTTCCATCGGCAATAAGTTTACCATCAACGGCGACGATCGGCATGACTTCGCGCACCGCGCTGGTGATCCAGATTTCATCAGCGGTATAAAGATCGTCGCGTGTCAGAGCACATTCGTACCAAGTCAGCCCGGCGGCTTCAGCCAACGGACGCAGTCCGCCTTTAGTGATGCCGGGCAAACAATCCTGCACCGGCGTCATCACGCGTTTGCCTTGGACGACCAGCACATTGCTGGTAACGCCTTCGGTCACGTAGCCTTCGGGCGAAACGTAAAAGGCTTCGTGTGCGCCCGCTTGTTCGGCCAAAGCCAAGCCAAGTTTTCCGGTTAAGTAATTGGTCGTTTTGAGCGTCGGTAAATGCCGCATCGCTTCAAACGTCACGGCAGTGACGCCGTTCGCATACGATGATTCTGGCGGCGCATGCACGTCGCGGGCGATGATCACCCAGGTCGGTTTCGCCGCACCGAACACGCCGGTGGTGTGATCGCCAGGGCTGACTACGAAGTTGGCGCGCAGCTCGTCATGGCCGCTGCGTTGACGAATTTCACTCAATAGGCGACGGACGTCGGCTTCGGTGAAAAATGACGTGACCGCGAAAGACGCGGCGGATTCCCACAAACGGCGCAGATGTTCGCTTAATCCATGCGGATGGCCGCCGTACGTGCGCAAGGTTTCAAAGGCCCCGACACCACGTAAAAAGCCGAGGTCAAGGACGCTGACGGTGGCCTCAGCTGCGGGAACGACGCGGCCGTTGACGGCAAAATAATCAGTAGGCATTTTAGTGTGCGATCAGTAGGCGACTATCGCGTTCGCATATCAATGCGTTCGCTACTTCATCGGCGGTCAGCGGCTGCTGTTGGCTATTCTTAGCGATGATCATTACCCCATCGCATTCTTCGAGAGGGGGATCTTCGCGCAGAGCTTCAAGATAAACGCCGTCAGCTTCTTCGCGCAAGCGCATGCGAGAACCGGCATGCAGATGTAGATGTTCCCGTACTTTTTTGGGAATCACTACCCGGCCAAGCTTGTCGATCACTAAGTCCATGGCGTTTTCCTTTGGCAATTGGTAATGGCAATTGGGGTACAATGAAAGTCGTTCTTTCATTTCATTGAACTCCTCAGTCGAACTTTTCAGGCAGTTTTTATGAGCCAGCCAGTTCGCCAAACAGCGTCAAACGAGTTGATCGTTCAATGCGAATATCGGCAAGCTGACCAATCAAGTGATCGCGATGGGTGCCATCGGCGCTTACGCGTGGGAAGACGATGTTGAG
>JAYVSL010000104.1:0-8326 GCA_043775355.1 Planctomycetota bacterium | reverse complement strand
TGACTTCTCATGTGACTTCTCATGTGACTTCTCATGTGACTTCTCATGTGACTTCTCATGTGACTTCTCATGTGACATAGCGCGTTCTCCGTCGATATGGTAGTATAGTACGACAATGGCTCCCCGGCTGGCAGCCACAACCATAGCCATCACCACGTGCTGCACACATTCACACTGGCTTTGTCGCCCGCCTGTCGTGCGCGAAATAGCCCTCCACAGACGCAAAAGAACACTATTTCTGCTTCAGCAACCGGCCACGCTGCTCGTATCAATCCGCACGCCGACCACGTACGGTCAGACTGATCGAGGACCACCATCATGCGCAACCCGATGTCATCTTGTGGCAACCTTCTACTGTCGTTGGTTTTACTTCTGGTGGGCGTCGGTGCGCACGCCCATGGCAGCGACAGTGACTTAGCGTTTTTTGAAAATAAAATTCGTCCGCTACTGGTGGAACACTGCTACAAATGTCATTCCGAGAAGTCAGAAAAAGTGAAGGGCGGATTACTACTCGATTCACGAGAAGCGATGTTGGCCGGCGGTGAATCGAAGACCAGCCCAACGCTGGTGCCTGGCAATCCTGCAAAAAGTTTATTGATCACCGCCGTCAGCTACAGCGATCCTGATTTAGAAATGCCACCGAAAAACCGCCTGTCAGCACAGCAAGTCGCGGACTTGACGACCTGGGTTGCGGCTGGGGCTCAATGGCCGGTTGATAAAATCGCCAAGAAACCGTCAACGAACGATACTCCGAAAGCCCCCAAGCTAGAGGCGTTCGATCTCAAAAAACGCAAAGCCGCGCATTGGGCTTGGCAGCCGATCAAAGATGTGCCGCCACCAACGGCCAGCGATATGACGTGGGCCAATGGGCCGATTGATCGTTTCATTCTTGCTCGGCTAGACAAAGAAGGGCTGAAGCCAGCCGCAGCCGCTGACAAACGCACGTTGATTCGCCGCGTGTACTTCGACCTGATCGGCCTGCCGCCCGCGCCCGAAGACGTTGAAGCGTTCGTCAACGATGCCTCCTCAACCGCTCTTGAAAGCCGCGTCGATGCGCTGTTAGCCTCGCCTCGTTTTGGCGAGCGTTGGGGTCGTCACTGGCTTGATCTGGTGCGCTATGCAGAAACTCGTGGCCATGAATTCGAACCCATCATTCCCAACGCTTGGCAATACCGCGACTACGTCATTCGCGCATTCAACGCCGATGTTCCTTACAACCTCTTTGTGCAGGAACATCTGGCTGGCGACTTGTTGCCAAAACCGCGTCTGAATCCCACCACCGGCGCCAATGAATCCATTCTTGGCACTGGGTTTTGGTTTTTAAACGAACAAGTGCATTCTCCGGTCGATATTCGTCAGGACGAAGCGGACCGCTTCGACAACATGATCGACGTGACCGGGAAAACTTTTCTTGGTCTGACCGTCGCCTGTGCGCGGTGTCATGATCACAAGTTCGATGCGATCAGCACCAAAGATTATTATGCCATGGCCGGGTTTTTACAGAGCAGCCATTACGGCCAAGTGCGTTTCGAAACCATGGAGCAAGAACGTGCGTTGGCCACGCAACTGTGGACGGCACGGCGCGAACATGCTCCACGGGTTGCCAAAGCTGTGGCTGATTCTTTTCAGTCGACCGCTAAGAAAATTGACAGCTATTTGCTGGCTGCGCGCGAAACTCTCAGCAAAACGCCTTCAACTGCTGAGCAGATCGCCACGGTTGCGAAAAAACGTCAGCTTGATGACGGCATTCTCGGCAAGTGGATTGATCATCTGCGCTTGGCTGCGGATCAGCCCAATGATCTGCTTTACGCCTGGGCACGGCTCAGCACTGCAACCAAAAATAATCCCCAGTTAGCGCTCCCTGCCGCCACAGAATGGTTACGTGCCGCGACCAAACCAGTGCCTGCGCTCGTGGGTGAGGTCGTCATCGATTATTCACGCAAAGACGAACCGTGGTTTCCGGACAGCGTTTCCTTTGGCCCTGGCCCACTGCAAATCGGCGAGCTACGGCTGGGGGCGGGAAGCGGATCTTTCGCGATGGATGTTCAGAATGTGACGGCGGCGACTTACGATCCGTTTTGGAGCGTTCTGAAACGAACCGCTGACTCGGCACGAGATCCGAATGGATTAGATTATGACCGCACTGGCAACACCCTGCGAACGCGCACTTTTGCGCTGACCACGGGCAAGCTTTTTGTCCTTATGCGTGGCAGCTGCCGGCTCTATGCCGCTGTCGATTCCCACACGATTATAGCTGGTCCTTTGCACGCGCAGCTCTTAGAAAAATTCGACAGCAAAAACGTCTACGCTTGGCAATCCATGAATCTGAGCGCCTACCCTGGTCATCGCGCCCATCTGGAATTCAGTGCTGAAAGTCCCAATTTTTCCATCGCCAAAGTAATCCAAGGTGAACAGTCACCGGCACCAGTCGAAACGGGAAGCGGTCAGCTGGCGCGTCAACTGGCTGGCGATGGCGCTACTCCTGAAGCGCTGGCCAAGGGATACAAGCGCTTGATCGAGCTCGCTATGAATCGTCTCGCAGCGAATGCTCTTGTTGGTCAGACCGGCAGCGAAGGCCTTGCACTGGTTGCCGACTGGCTGGTCAAGCACCCGGAATTATTTGGTTCTGGCGAAGCGCCAGCGGTCATGGCAAAGGCTTACCTGGATGAACAAGCGAAAATTACTGCCAAGATCCGTCCTGAATCGCATTTGGCCATGGCGATGTTCGATGGCAGTGGCGAAGATGATTTTGTGATGGTTCGAGGATCATGGAAAAAATCGGGCGAACTTGCGCCACGGCAATTGCTGGAAGCTATCGGCGGAAAACAGGCGCCCATTACCCAGGGGAGTGGACGCCTTGAATTGGCCAAGCGCATGGTCGACACCAGCAATCCCTTCACCGCGCGGGTGATGGTCAACCGTGTATGGCACCATTTGTTCGGTAAGGGCATCGTTGCTTCGGTCGATAATTTTGGCTTGCTCGGAGAAAAGCCAACGCATCCCGAATTACTCGACGCTTTGGCGAGTGATTTTATTCGCCAAGGTTGGTCGATAAAAAAAATCATTCGCACGATGGTGCTGACGTCGACCTACCGTATGTCGAGCCAGGTTACCGATGCCGCCGATAATAAAGATCCCAATAATTTACTGCTGCACCGAATGAATGTTCGGCGCTTGGAAGGTGAAATTATCCGAGATGCGATTCTTTCAGTCTCTGGCCGACTAGATGTGACGGCTGGTGGCCCAGGAATAGCCACCCACCTGACGGATTTCATGCAGGGCCGTGGTCGTCCAGGCAGTGGGCCGCTGGATGGTAACGGACGACGCAGCGTTTATTTGACGACGTGGCGCAACTTTCTTTCACCGATGATGATGGCCTTCGATGCGCCCACGCCTTTCAATACGATGGGGCGCCGTTCAGTGTCCAATGTGCCGGCGCAGGCCCTGATTTTGATGAATGATCCCTTCGTCATCGAACAGGCTAAATTGTGGGCAAATCGCGCACTGTCTGGATCGCAGAATACCGCCGAGCAGCGTATATCGCGGATGTATCAAAGCGCTTTTGCGCGGCCGCCGTCAGCAGCCGAAGCCGCCGCCGTGCTCGCCTTCCTGGCCGGACACGACCAGGATCAGCACACCTGGGCTGACCTCGCGCACGTCCTCATCAACAGCAAAGAATTTATCTACATCAACTAAACCACGTCAGGAAAGGAGAACGCTATGCTTATCAATTCCGCTTCCCATCGTCAGCTATCGCGCCGCGCCCTGTTGGGCCGTGCTGCCATGGGCTTTGGTGCCTTCGCCTTGCAGGCGTTACTTGACGATCAGGCATATGCTGACGAACCATTATCCAAAGCGCTGGGACCATTTGCGCCCAAGCCCCCGCACTACAAAGCTAAGGCGACCAGCGTTATTTTTCTCTACATGGATGGCGGCGTATCGCAGGTCGACAGCTTTGATCCCAAGCCGCGCTTGCAGCAAGACAGCGGCAAACCTTTTGCCATGAAGATGGAGCCGACTCAATTCAACAACAACGGAAATACCCTGGGCAGTCCGTGGCAATTCAAGAATTATGGCAAAAGCGGAATTCCGGTTAGCGATCTTTTTCCTGGCATCGCCAGCTGCGTTGACGATCTGGCCATCATTCGTTCGATGACGTCCGAGTTTTCTGAGCACACCTTCGCCAATTATTTTTTACATACCGGATCCGGCTTGCAGGGACGCCCGACGATGGGTGCCTGGGCGACATACGGATTGGGCAGTACCTGTCGTAATCTGCCTGGATTTATCGTGCTCGACGGCGGCCTTACTCCGCCCGGTGGACTCGACTGTTTCAATAACGGTTTCTTACCAGCGACCTATCAAGGATCGATTTTTCGCACCAATGGCGTGGCAAACGTCAAACCAAATCCAGGAAACGGCAATAGTTCTCAGACCAAGAACCTCGCCCTGATGCATCAACTTGATAACGAGTTGATGAAGCGCGTTGGCCATCACGACCAACTCGAATCGGCGATCGCAAATTATGAGATGGCCTATGCCATGCAGACCTCGGTGCCTGATTTGATGGATATTCAAGGCGAAACGGCTGCCACCCGCGAACTCTATGGCCTTGATGCCAAATTCGAACACACCCGCACGTTCGGCAAGCAATGCTTGATCGCACGTCGCTTGGTCGAAAAAGGAGTTCGCTTCGTCGAACTGACTTGCCCAAGTGTTGGTGGCGGTGCTGATCGTTGGGACCAACACAGCGGCCTTAAAAAGGGTCACGCAGATAACGCGCTGGCGGTTGACCAACCCATCGCGGGATTACTCAAAGACCTGAAATCGCGCGGACTCCTCAATCAAACTCTAGTGGTGTGGTCAGGCGAATTTGGCCGCACCCCCTTTGCCCAGGGATCAGATGGCCGCGACCATAATCCCTTCGGTTTCACCGCATGGATGGCCGGCGGGGGCGTTAAGGGCGGAACCATTTACGGCGCAACCGACGAGTACGGTTACAAAGTAGCCCAAGACAAAGTGGAGATGCACGATCTCCACGCCACCATGCTCCACCTTCTGGGCATGGATCACAAACGTCTCACCTATCGTTGGGGCGGACGCGATATGCGTCTAACCGACGTTTACGGCGAAATCATCAAAGGAATTATCGCATGACGCATTCTCGTCTCTGTTTGATCGCTCTGTGTCTTTTCAGCATGCATGGGCTCACCGGCGTCGCGCTGGGCGCTGATCGCCCAGCGATTACCCACTCATTTCTTGCCACCGGAGGAAAAACTTTCATCTGGCAGGTCAAGGCTGGCGCCACCGAAGGCAAGATCGTCTGGGAATATCCGGCAAACACGCGCGAAGGCTGGGTGCTGCCAAACGGCAATGTGCTGTTGGCGATATCAAAAGGCGGCGCCTATCCCGGCGGCGCAGCGATTGAAGTCACCATGGAAAAGAAAATTATTTGGGAATACAAAGGCACGCAGGAAGAGTTGAACAGTGTTCAGAAAACCACTGAAGGAAATTACGTAGTCACCGAATCGGGAAAAAATCCACGGCTGTTAGAAATCAATGCCGCAGGAAAAACCGTGGTCGAATTCGCACTGCAATGCCAAAACCATGACGCCCACATGGAGACACGTATGGCACGCAAGCTTGCCGACGGCACCTATTTGGTACCGCATCTGCTCGATTTCGCAGTGAAACAATATGATCGTACGGGCAAAGTTTTGTCGGTGATCGACACCAAGGTTCCAGGCCTCGAAACGTGGCCATTCACCGCTATTCGCTTATCCAATGGCAATACCCTAGTCGGCCTGACCCACAGCAACTCCGTCGCAGAGTTTGACGCCAGCGGCAAACGGGTGTGGGAACTGACCAACGAACAATCTGGCGGCATCATTCGCGATGCGTGCGGCGTGCAGCGTCTGCCGAACGGCAATACCATTGTTAATTCGTACGCCGCCGGTGCCAACCAGCCGAAAATATTTGAGGTCACGCCTGACAAGAAAGTGGTCTGGACCTTCACGTCAAAAGAAGGCGGCGGCATTCATCACATGCACATCATTGATACCAATGGCGTGCAGTTAAAGGGTGTCCCCCTGCGCTAATAAAAGCGCTAATAAAAGCGGCCTTTCACTCGAAACGGTTCATCAGCGTTATCGTTTGACGCTGATGCTACCTATCCCGAACCGTTGGAGGTCGAGCTGCTGCTTGGCGGAATTTAATCGCCGACATGCCAAACTGTGCGCGAAAAACCGCATGAAAGCGTTGCGCAGTGCTAAATCCGAGGTGCATCGCGATCTTGGCAACAGGTTGGCTGGTGGTGGTCAACAGACGACAGGCTCGATCGAGTCGGCTACGACGAATTTCATCAAGAATGCTGCGATCTAATTCTTTCCGAAAACGTAATTCAAGTGCCCGACGGGACAGACCGCTGACGGCAACCACCTGCGGGACACGAATGGCGTGCGTACTTTGGTGAATCAAACGCAGCGCCGCCAGCACCGCTTCATCTTTAGTGGCAAAGCGATCGCTCGAACCACGCACGATGAGTTGCAGCGGCGGTATCGCGACGTGACGGGCCTCTTTGCTTTTTTCATGCATCAACTGATCGAGCAAACGCGCGGCTTCGTAGCCCATCTGCTCGGTGTCGCAGGGAATACTCGACAACGGCGGCGTCGACATCTCGCACAACACTTCTTCATTATCAACTCCGACAATCGCGACTTCGTCAGGAACCGTAATGCCAAGCTCGGTACAAGCGCGGGTGAGTTTGACGCCGATGGCATCGTCACCAGAAAAAATGGCGAACGGACGTGTCTGACGTTTGAGCCATTGCTTGAGCACCACCGGCACCCGACCGGATTTATGCCACCATGCGCGCGGCCGCTGAAAATTCGCCATCTGCGCTTCGGGTACTCCCACCGCTTCAGCAAAACCGCGCCAACGCCGTTGTGACCACACGCCTTCTGGCGCGCCACAGAAAGCGAAATTTCGATGGCCGATCGAAAGCACATGCTCTCCGGCAAGGCGTCCGGTGGCGAGGTCGTCATTAGCCGCAGAATGAATACGTGGATGCAGCGTCGAGCGGCACACGTCGACCACTGGGACTCCTAAAGCGAGCAGGCGCGGGACTTCGTCTACATCATGAACCCGGGTAATAACTCCATCGCCATTCCACGATTTTTGATCGCTGATCTGCGCCATGGTCCACCCATGACCGAACAATTGCCAATGAGCACATTGACGTGCGTAGCGCAAAATACCGCGCGCAACGCCATGGTCATAAGCGGTGACGATATCCATAAGTAAAGCAACTCGACGACGTGGCTTCATGCCATTCCTTGATTGGACTTGCCCCGTTTAATCAGACTCGCGGTTGACGACGCTGTGACGCAACTGGCCAAGCGGCGGAAAATGGTCATGATGAAAAAACCAGTTGCCTGGAAGGAGACACCTAAGCGATGCTGGGGTCAAGCGCCAGGCTGAGGGCCAGACGGCATGCGGCGATTCCCAAGAAGAAGTAAATCCAGAGGCGTTCCATTTAAGGACGAAGACTGATCTTCTCCGGCCCATTGAACGCCACCCGTTCCGCTCCTTTATTTATCCTTATATCACTGCTGTCCGCCTAGAAGTTTAGAAATGACAACTGCTTACCGATCTGCGGATCTGCTGGAGTCACAATTTCACGCGAAAACAGTGAATTCACCGGCGTTTTCTCGAAACAGGTTAAGCTCAAAACCTGCGAGATCTGCCAGAGGCTGAGATGCTCCAGATCCATTCTCTTGCGTAGGATCGCGATCAGGACGTAGACGGTCATGGCGATCCAGACCTGGGTCTTCACTGCGTTTTCGGAAGTGCCGAAGAATGATTTGATGTGTAGGTGCTGCTTCATCCATTTGAAGAATAGCTCGACCTGCCATCGTGCTTTGTAGAGCGCTGCGATAACGTGCGCTGGCAGTACGAAATCATTGGTGATGAAGATTAATGTTTTCTTGGTTTCCACGTCGCGAAAACGAATTCGTCGCAGACGTTCTGGGTAGGCCGCTGACGTTGTCACACCGCTGGCTTTGACGATCCAGTCCGATCGCACGCCGGTGGTTTTGTCGACGGGTTGAGACTGAATGCGACGAAGCCTCAGCGTTGTTTTGGGTCGTGTAACAAAGAATGATCCGGCAAGATGAAGTCGGTGAAAGCGTTCCAAATCCTGATAGCCCCGATCCATAATGTAGTAGGCGCCAGGCTCTGGAACGAGAACGTCGAGCGCGTTGACATCGTGGACTTTACCGTCGGTTATGTGAATAAACGTCGGGATGGAGCCGCGCAAGTCGATCAG
>JAYVSL010000103.1:0-14303 GCA_043775355.1 Planctomycetota bacterium | reverse complement strand
AATTGTTGGCGTAAACGTGGAACAATTTCCCGCTGCGCCGAGGCTAAATTACCCTTAAAAGTGCAGCCCGCCGCTTGGCGATGGCCACCGCCACCGAATGACTGAGCTACCTGACCGATCTCGTACGGCGGATTGGAGCGCATGCTGCAACGAACGGTTTTACGATCCTTCGATTCACGCAACAGATAAGCCACTTGATTACCGGCAAGGCTGCGCGGGATCTCGACTAAATCGCCCCAATCTTCTGGTTCACCAACGGCAGCGATGGCGGCAGCGCTCAAGACAATCCCAGCCACGCGTGCGTCGAGTGTGTCGACTTTCAGATTCTCAATGCCCATTTTTTGAATCAGCAGATCGTGTGGTTTTTTGGTGTACGTCAGTGCTCGATTAATCGCGGCGGCATCAATCCCGGTCTCTAAAAGTTTGGCCGTCCAGCGAAACGTATGCGCCGTCGTATTGCTGTGCATGAAGCGCCCGGTGTCGAATACGATGGTCGTGTACAGACACGTACCGAGCGTGCGATCGAGCGGCACCTTCATTCGGCGCAAGATTTTCTCCACCACGACGCCGGTACTTTCCGCATTGACGTCGACGACATTGATGTCGCCGAAACGCGTATTGGTGACGTGATGATCCAGATTGATCAAGGTCGTACGTTTGACCTTGGCCACCTCGCCCAAACGTTCGAGATCTCCCGCATCGCAACTGATAATCAGATCAGCTCGCTTGGTCTTGGCCGCAGCCGCTTCGTCTTCGACCGCCGTGATCTGCTCAAAACCTGGAAGAAAATTGTAGTTCGACACCACTTTACTGGGACAGCAGAAACGTACTTTTTTTCCCATGCGCTTGAACGCGTGCACCAATGCCAAGCCGGCACCAACTCCATCGCCATCAGGATTGATGTGGGTCGTCACGATGATGGATGAAGCCTCGGCAATAGCGCGAGCGGCGGCGATGTAGGACACGAAAACTCCTTAAAGATTCAATGCATGTAAAACGCTGAAAAAACAGCCAACAGAGGACGGTATCACTATCGATGCCAACGCCTTCTGTCCAGACGCCCTGCGGAAAAGTCACTGCGGTCGAACGAAGCCTTCTTTTTTCTCTGGCCCGACCTTCATGTGCCTTCATGTGCCCTCATGTGACACGTCTGACCATATTGCCACGGGCTAGCCCGACCTAGGCTCCTCGCCATGCCTATCGACACGCGCGTTTATACTGCTGGCGGTAACGCCCCGGCCGGCCCATCGAACCACTTGACGAAACGTACGCGTAAGCGCACGAAAATTGTCGCCACTATCGGCCCTGCATCGAGCAGCGAAGAAGTTATTCGTGCCCTTTTTCAGGCCGGCATCAACCTTGCTCGACTCAACATGAGTCATGGCGATCACAGCGATCACCTTGCTCGACTCCAGCTCATCCGCCGAATAAGCAAAGAGCTTGAGCGCCCGGTCGCCATTCTCGCGGATCTTCAAGGTCCAAAAATCCGCACCGGGCGCCTCAAGGACAATCAACCGGTCGAATGGAAAACTGGGGACCAGGTCATCATCACCGTTGCCGATTGCCCAGAAGGCACCGCCAAGCGCGTCGGCACCACGTATTCCGGCCTCGCTCGCGATGTGGTAAAAGGCAATGTCATGCTGATCGATGACGGTCGCATACGCGTCGAAGTGAGCCTCGTCGAGGGCGACGATATCCATGGTATCGTGCAGGTCGGTGGTTGGCTGAAGAGCAATAAAGGCATCAACCTCCCTGGGGTCAAAGTCTCAACGCCGTCGGTCAGCGAAAAGGATAAGGCCGATCTCGCCTGGGCCATCGCCAACGATGTCGACTACATCGCCATGAGCTTCGTACGCACCGCACGCGATGTACGAAATCTGAAAAATCGGATCGCCGAATGCGGTCGTGATATTCCCATCATTGCCAAAATCGAAAAACCTGAAGCAGTCGAATGCATCGAAGAAATCCTCCAAGAATCCGACGGCATCATGGTCGCACGCGGTGATTTAGGCATTGAAATCAGCACGCAGCGACTGCCCGTCGTGCAAAAAGATTTGATCTACATGGCGAATCGCATGGGCAAACTGGTCATTACTGCGACGCAAATGTTGGAATCGATGATTGAAAATCCGATCCCGACCCGTGCCGAATCGAGTGACGTTGCTAACGCGATTTTCGACGGCAGCGACGCCGTGATGCTTTCTGGCGAAACCGCCACCGGAAAATTCCCCGTCGAAGCGGTCGCAGAGATGACCCGCATCGCCGCCGAGGCTGAAAAAAGTCCGTACATGGCGACGATCAAACTCGATCGCGCCAGCGCACCGTTCAATAATTACGCCCTCGCTTTTAGCGGCGCAGCCGACTATCTCTCGCGCGAAATTAACGCCACTGGCGTGATCATCCTGAGTAACAGCCCTGAAAAAGCCCTGCTCTTATCCAAGCGCCGTGGCCACGGCCCGATGGTCGCGATCTGTTATGACGAGCGCACGTGGCGACAAATGAGTCTTTTCTGGGGCATTATTCCGCTGCTGGTCCCGTTCATGGACAACCTCCAAGACCTGCTCGAAAAGGCCACCGAGGAATGCCTCCGTTTTGAAATTTTTCACGAAGGCGACACCGTCGTGGTCATCAGCGGCGTCTCTGCTACCGGTGCGAATACCATTAAAGTGCACCAAATTTAATCGCCGCATTCTGACTAGCGAATCATGAAAAAAGAAAGCCCCGGCATTTGCCGGGGCTTTCTTCGTTCTGATCACGAACAAGACATCAACGTCCGTGATTTTATTTTTTCTCTTTCGCAGCTTTATCTGCGGCGGCTTTTTCAGCCTTCGCGGCTTTATCTGTGGCGGCTTTTTCAGCCTTCGCGGCTTTATCTGCGGCGGCTTTTTCAGCCTTCGCAGCTTTATCTGCGGCGGCTTTTGCTGGGTCTGCAGCCGCTGGTCCTTCAGTCGCAGGTTTCGCTGCGAAAGAGCGCCTGGCTACGCTATTGCCAGTCAGTGGATCGCCTGGCTTGTCGCCGAAGACGCGGAACGCAAGAATATGACCGGTCTCATCTGCCGTAAACATCGAACGATTTTGGTCGCGTGCGTCTTGATATTGAGCGATGAATGCGGCATCACGTGGATCCAGGCGACCTTTTTGATCACGATACTGCCGATGCATTTCATTGACGTCCCAGCTCCACATGACCTTGCCTGTAGCGCGATGCAGAGCGTGAATAACGGTGCTGTCACCATTCGTGACAAACAGGTGTTCCGGCGTCGAGCCAACCAGTCGGTCATAACCTGGGACAAACCACTCAACGCCCATCCGTTCCACTTCCAACGGGTGCTTCTTTTCTACATCGGTAAATGGTATGGAATCTGACTGGGTTTTTACGGCGTATAAACCGGCTGGCTTTTCGCCGCCAGCTTCAACCCACAGATAGATCCGACTTGGTTCGCCTGCGAATGCGAATGGCGCACGTTTAATAGCCCCGTCAAAATACAAAGCTCCAATGCGCTGGCCGGAAAGACGATTGAGCGCGTACAGCGTGTTATTGTCATTGCCGACGTACAGCGCGCGACCACGAGGCAGAACCGCTCCGTAAATCGCCGCGCCTGAATCAAAGCTCCACGCCTCTTCGCGATCCAATTTAAAAGCATGCACGCGACCTGAGTGATCGCCAACGTACACCTGATCCTCGTAAGATACTGGCTCTGCGCTCAGCGATTGACGCAAATTGAGCTGCCATAATTCACGCGGAAAGTTTTTATCCGGATCGTTCGTCACGACCCGCATGCGACCTTCCCAATCACCAATGAAAACACGTTGATTGGCATCTGCGCCAATCGCCAGCGGAGTGGTCGATGGTGAAAACGGCAACGCCCAGCTCCAAACCACTTGGCCGTAGACCGCATCAAAACAGGAAAGTGTATCCGCTGAAATCACCCACAGACGTTCATCCGTAACGACATCGCCACCGCTACTGATGGTTCTGGCGCTGCTCGATCCCGGCAACAAGCGTGCTGGCTTGTCAAACTTCGGCGTCACCCAACGCGTATTGCCACTGTAGGCATCAACGGCGTATATTTCGTAGGTGTCGACCACCTGGAAATAAATGATGTCCGGCAACTGCGGGTTGATCCAGGCATTACGAATGCGCTTGGGTAACTGCAAATCCCATGAGAGCTCAAAGGACGTGTCCTTTAGCTGGCGGATTTTTTTATCCGCATTGGTCGCCGAGCTCCCTGCCATCGGAGTGACGGAACTTGCTACGGAAGCCTTCGCCCCGGATTTATTGGTTGGAGCCGTGGCGTCCGCACGGTCGCCGCCGCAGCCCGCCAGTGAAGCGAGTGTCGTAACAAGAGCAGCGGTGAGGAACACCGACGCGGTGCCCGTACGAGGAGTAATCTGGATAGACATCAGTGGTGATCCTTCGCGACCTGTGCATCGACAGCGAATCGTTCGCCGCGCGCCTGTTCATAAGTCTTGAGCCGCGCCAGCCAACCGGGCGCATCTTCGATTTCGAGCTTCAAACGGTAAAGATACGGCTGACCAACATGGCGACGGGAAAGATCCTCAGCACAGGCATCCCAATTCCCGCCATAAAGCGTCTGCGCAGCGATCACCAAGCGCTGGACCCCAGCATCAAGATGGGCGAACACCGTTGACGGTGGCAAGCGAACATCGAGCGGACAGCTCATGACTGGGTGGTTTCCTTCGTTGCCTTGGGCATCCATCCGCTGCAAATCACTTTTCGCGAGTCTTGAGTGTCGACTTCAAATCAGGCAGTTTGTCGGCTGCCTTTGGCTTTTGTTCGCGCACTGCGTCGTAGTACTGCCAAAGTTCTTCTTCCACCTTCGGCTGAGGCTTATCTTTTTCATCGGCGATGTTGTCCAAAAAGAACTTGGAGTAGGCCATGTTCTTCCGCTGTTCGAGTCGCTGAAAGGTGTTGATCCATTCCCAGCCACCTTTGATCATTTCATACTCATCCAGATGGCGGAAAAATTCATCGCCAGGATGATGGTAGTGAACCGTATAAACACGGCGCATGTATCTCGCGGCAACATAGTTACTGACTTCATCTCGCTTATGCTCAGGCGCACGCTGGCGGAATTTGTTCGACAGCCCGCGAATCTCAACGGTGATCTGTTTTCCGTAGACGCTCAGGCGATTGAACAGCATCACGCCGAAAACTTCTCCTTCGGCCACGCCTTCTTCGTTGATTTTTGCAGGATTATACGGCGGCAATTCTTTAATGCGAATTTCATCCACCGTGAGAAGGCGACGTTGGGCGACTTCTTCAACTTCTTCCCGTATGCGCTTGAAAACCGCATCGCTCGTACGTTCGCCATAGTCTGAAAAGTTAAAGTCTTCATGGCTACCGCTACCAACCGGCTCATCCAAAAGATGAATACGAGTGCCGTGTTCATTATAGGCGATAACGTTGATGTTCACCTTACGCGTGCGCGGCTTGAGATCTTCTCGTTCAACAATAACGCCTTCCGCGCCTGCCACCTTATCGACTGATAATTTGGACCCTTCGGCTTTCGCGTATTCGTACCGCTCAGTTATCGCTTTGAGCACTTCGTTGTAGCGACTGGTTTTGGCAATGACTGGGCTTGTCACGTCGCGAATTTCATTACGCAAACGGAAGGTCATATAACTAAAAACATGTAATTTGCCGAGGCGGTCCTTGAGCGAGATTTCATCCATTGCCAACGGCTCAAAGGCCAGCTCATAAAGATCCGTGTCGCGTTGCTGAACCAACTTTTCCAATTCCGCTTTTTGATCCAGATACTCTTGATTCGGTGCTCCAGCGCCGCCCGGAGCTGCTGCTGGCTGAGCCTCAGCCGAAACAGCAAGCGACGCGAACGGTGTTGCCCCCGTCAGGACAAGACCCGCAATCATGGTTAGCGCGATCGAGCTGATGCGTAGGTGACGCATAGCGGCTCCTCTCGGAATGGGTGCAGCCTTGGACCCGACAACGGGCCTACGGGGCTACGACTAGGAGCGGCGACGTTAGATTGAGGAGGGGTGCCCGCAAGGCAGCCGGGAGAAGGCCGTCAGCGCAGTGCATCAGACGGTGAAAGCTGAGAGAGGCGGCGCGAAGAGTGGTGAATTGTTTGAGGGAAAGAGGGGAAAATCAGCTCTTCTGGGGCGCTTTGGGGTGTGGCGGCACCGACTTCCTCTGGGCGACGACCACATCCCGCGAGCAAGATCACCGAGAGGAAAAAAGGCCCGAACGCGCTTGAGCGCACTAGCCCGCGCTCACGCGTTGCCGTTCGACCCGCAGGCGAACGCCATCGCCTCCATCCAAATAATAACCGGGCAAGTTCTCATACAGCGTGAAGCCAAGCCGTTCGTAAAGCGCGCGCGCGGCGAGGTTGTCGCTGCGCACCTCCAACGACAACACGGTAAACGCCGGCGACAAGTGCTCTGCCAGTTGCCGAATCAACAGCCCGCCAATACCACGTCCGCGCTGCTGTGGATCGACGGCCAAAGAATAGAGCCGCGCGGTGTGGCCATCGCGTCGCAGCAACGTGTTGAGCGCACCGATGACCAACGTTTCACCCCGCGCAACGAGCGTCACGGAACTACCGCGACGGCGCGCCGTACCTAATAAATGTCGCCACGTACTGCGAGCAAAACGATCGGTCGGAGAAAAACTGCGAGTTTCGAGATCGATGATCGCATCGATGCACGATTCATCAGCGACGACCACCATGGGTTGTCGCTTTTCATCTGTTGCTTTTACCGCCAGCGCAGGCGATTTAGCCGATGTCTTCGCCACGCTTGTCACCTGACGCGGTTGCTTCACGCGCTGGCGCCGGCCTTGGCCTCAATCCAACCTTCCCACGGCTCACCCGCGAGCTGACGGACGACATTGCGATAGACTTCGGGACTCTTCGAGTCTTCCAAACCAGCATCAATGTTGGGATTATCGTTTACCTCGATGACCACGAACCCATCGTCGAGTTCTTTCACATCGACGCCGTAAAGACTGCGGCCAATCGAACCACCAGCTCGCAGCGCGACTTCGATTAAACGCGGATCAATCTGGCTCTTTTCGACGCCGACCACATCGCACAACGTTGGGCGACCTTCGGTGTCCTTATCATGCGCGCGCCAAGCGCCCTGCGCCATGACATATTTGACCACAAACAGCACTTTACCGTCAAGAATGGTCACTCGCCAATCGAATGACGACGGCAAATATTGTTGCACCACCAAACGATCAGCACGGCGCAAAAAGCGCTTGCCGACTTTCACGAAGTTGGCTTCGTCATGGACTTTTTCGACGTAAGCACTGAACGATGAGTTCGGCGCCTTGAGCACCAACGGACGACCATAGATCTCAAATAATTCACGCGCCTGCTCGACCGTTACTTCATCATCCGTCAGAAAACACGTATCAGGAATCGGTACGTCAGCGCGCATCAGATGCTGGTACATGTTCACTTTGTCGCAGCACACCATGATCGAGTCTGGCTCATCGATCACGCGCAAGCCGTGAACTTCGGCCAAACGGGCGGCGACATAGCTGGTGTTCAAGGGATCGGTCAGCGCGCGAATCAACAGCCCGTCGTAACGCGGAATGTTCATGATTTCGGAGCGGAATAAGAAATCACAGTCATGGCCAAGCTTTGCCGCAGCAATGCGGAAGTTGGTCAAGGCCGTGAGTTCAACGGCTCGCCGAATGGTGTAGCGCTCAGTAAAAATCGCCAATCTGGCCATGGTCATCTCGTCCAAGAGTGAGAAAGAAAATCTGCAAAGGTACTCGTCCGAAAGATCGGACCACCCATTAAGTTAAGCGTAATCAGTGCGTAATCAGTGCGTAATCGCTTTAAGCGCGCCACAGGCCTGCTTCTTTGATAATCGCTTTTTCGTTCTGGGTTAATTCTTCGCGCTTCAGCGGCTGAATCGCGCTGAATAAATGCTGACGCTCAGTAACGATGACCTTCACTCGCGCCAAGGGCACTTGAAAGGTGCGCCACAATAAGTCCGCCAAGGCCGCGTATTCTGGCTTGAGGCATTTTCCCAGCACCAAGCGCAACGTGTCGATGCGACTGTCGGGCGGCATGTGCTGACAAACCACGGCGTACTTATTCGACATGGTTAATGATTTGAACGCATCGCCCAAGCTGGCGTTATCAGCGATCACAATGCCTTCATCTTGAAACGGATTAATCGGATAAGCGACAAACGGTGGTTCGATGGTGACCGCTTGATCGTTGGCAATTTCCCATTGCGGAATGGAAATTCCCGCCGCTTTCGCTTTCGATAATGCCAGCGGCACCACGTACGCATCAATCGCCGCTTGTGGGCTTGGGAAAGCGATCTGCCCTTCGTGTTCCGCCTCCATACTGCGGTAATAACCGTCAGTTAAGTAGGTGTAATCGCCTTCAAGATTGATGAACACGCCCTGCGCACGCAGATCGTCTGGTAAGGTTCGAGTCGGGAAATTTGCTGGGTTCATGGATCTTGGTGGTCCCGCAGGTTCAATCGTTGATCGTGCTGCCGGAGCCAAGTGCTCGACGGCGACAACGTTCACAGAGCGACGAGCGGACGTCGAACTGGCGGTGGAGGGTGAGGATGAAGCGGTGGTTCGTGGCGACATGGTATCGTTCGCTAGCGGGAGCCGGCGAATGATCGCGGCATGCTAGGACCACTGCGTTCAAGGAAAGGCCTTTGTCAGCCAGGGGGCGGGCTGCCTCTGACACCGCCATCAGCACGCGACCAACCGTTCGCCCAATGCACGGAATTCCTCAGCTTGCAGCTGCATTAACGACGAACGCGTCGCCGAATCGCCACGCAGCGCCATGGCACACGCGTCCACCATCGCCGCCGGTCGCCAGCGGCCGCGATCCAGCAGATCCGCTCGTCCCAGCGTTTGCGCGGCCTGCGCCAGCGGAAGGTCGAGCGGATGCGGCCCCACTTCACCGAACCAATACCTGGCGTTCGCGAAATCGCCCTCGCGGCGATGCAACAAAGCATGCACATAATCACAGTCCGCGTGACCTTCGTGCGCTTGGCACAACTGATGTGCGTCGTGGAATTTATCATGCCAGAGCAGCGCCAAAGCGAGCGCTGCAGCACGCCGTTCTTCCGTCACATCACGCACCGTGACCGCCAACAAGCGTCGAATCGTAGCCGCATCAGAGGTCCCAGGACGCGGACCGCGATCTAAAGTCGCCAAACCCGCCGTGTCGACCAGCGACCAGAATGCAGCTGTCATCCCAGCAGCGTGCGAAACGCGCCAGCGACACAAGTCGTCAGCAACGCACGATAAGCCCTCGCTGTCAACGATTCCAATGACGCACTCGGCGTTACTTCGACTTCGTCGACACCCATTTGAACGACATGCCGTTCATCGCTTTCACTCCCGCCGCCGTAAAATTCACCACGAGGTCATCGCCCATCATCAATTTGCCGGGCTTCACCGTCACCACCACGCCGTCCTTACTGCCATCTGGTAGGATAAACGACACCACCAAACCGTTGATGTCGGTCGTGCGTTGATTGCGCAGCAGACCGCTTACTGCCAAGCCATCCTTGCCGGATTTGCTTGCGGTGATGACAAACTCCAAACCATCGCTCGCCAGTACAGGATTGACGGCAACGGCAGCGGGAGACCCTGCTTTTACCGTTGATTCGCTACTCTTCCAGCCGACCTCATAGCCGCTCCAGCTTGGCGCTGTGCTGATGTCAGCGGTCATTTCGCGTTCTTCACCTGCCTTCATTTCGCCGACGTTCAGGTCTACATTTTTAAGCGCTTTTCCTGCCGCATCTGTCAGCGTGATCGTCACCACGACGCCCATAAGCGGCGACTTAAGGCCGTTACGCACTTTCGCTTTGAGACTTTTTCCCTCAACCCGCACCTGGGCGATTTCAACGTCCTCAACGCCGGTGAAACTGCCAGGATCCAGGGTACTGACCTCGGACATTTTGCTAACGATGCTGAGGTCGACAAAACTCGGAACATGCGGGACGTTGAGCTTGACCTCGCCAACGTACCCAGCGGCCATATCTCCCTTCACGGGGATGAACTCATGCCGGTGAATAATTTTACCGGTGCTCTCTTTGAACTGGAGAATCTGCACCACGTCCTTTGCCGGTTTGCCACCGATGTTCCACACCTGGTAACTAACCGCAGCGATTTTTTTACCCGCGTCATATTCGAAGTTCTGATTTAAATTGATAAGAAACGACATCGAGGCGAGGTCGCTCAGCGCCACCGGCAACATCGCGATCTTATCCCACACCAGATAGGTTTCTTGTCCGTCTTTCCACGCGATGTCGATCTGAAATGCCTGAAATGTCGGGCCATTGAGCTTATAACTCAGATCGCGCGTTACGCCCGAAGCGATGTGACCCAGCTCAACCCACGGCCCCGTGGTCTGTGGCTTGCGCGCCGGATCCAGTGTCATCACTCGATACTTTGCCGAATGCAAAACCTGGATCGCGCCGCGTAAGCGAAACTCGAACATGAAAAACGGCTTGTACTGGTCGTCCGCGCGGCCACTCCACAAATATTCGCCAATAATATGCGGATAAGCTGCTAATTTTGGCGCTGACGCTAGCTGTTTAGCGAAAGCCGCTTTCGCGTCAGCCTTGCCCGCCTCCATCCAGGGCGGATTGACTGGCTCTTTTTTATCCGGGGCTTTTTCCGCTGCGCCCAGTGGCAAGCCGATCACCAAGAGCATCATGAAAAATGGCAGAGGCTGGGGAAACAGCTGGCGAAACCGTTGGCAAAACATCGGAACCCTTCAGTCAGTGCCCAGTGTTGCCGAGCAAAACGCGTCAATGAACATCATTAAACGTTGCTCTCAGATGAAGGTTCTGCGCAACCCATGTCAGGCTTATTCTGACGCCGCTCCCTGCGTCGTTGGCACATCCCCGCTCAATTGAGCCGTCCGACTGCCAAGCCACTGGGTCCATTCAGACCACCTGACTCCGCTCGGTTGATGAATGAGTGGTACAGTTCCCATTCCTCCAAGGGGCACGCCGATGCCAGCGAGGCGATGTAAGCCATAGTGCGACACCCGCTCACGGCCACGGAGACGAGCATGCGTAAGTTCTTGGGTGAGATCCTGCTGGAGATGGAATCGGTAACTGATGTCCAGGTCAAAGCGGCGCTTAACAAACAAAACGCGGGCGACAAACGCATGATCGGCCATTTGTTGGTCGAAGCGCAAGCGTGTTCGGCAGAAGATATTGCCCGCGCTCTGGCCGAACAGTTCGATATGCGCTTCTACGACCTCGAGTCGATGGACGTACCGCGTAAAATCATCGAACTGATTCCGCATGAGTTGGCGCGTGAAAAACTCGTCTTTCCGGTCGGTCTCAACGGTCGCACTCTTGCCGTGGCGATGGCCAATCCGCTCGACCTTGAAGTGGTCGACACGCTGCGCTTTTCAACCTCACTGGCGATTGAAGTCGCGGTAGCAAGCGAACGACAAATCAAAGCGGCGATCGAAAAAGCCTGGGGCATGAGCGAAACCAAGCTCGACCAAATGCTCGGCGAAATGTCGCAAGACATTCAATATCGCGCCAAGGGCGAAGAAACCGGTGGCGAAGACGACGCGCTGATCGTCAAATTTGTGCAGCAGATTATCACCAATGCGCTGACCAACCGCGCATCGGACATCCACATCGAACCGATGGATGATCACCTGCGCATCCGTTATCGCATCGATGGTGTTTGTTTTACCATGGACCCCGCACCCAAACGTTTACAGGGCCCGGTCATTCAGCGGTTAAAAATCATGGCTGGCATGATGATCGAAGAAAAACGCAAACCGCAGGACGGTCGCATCAAGGTTAAGATCGGCGAAAAACCGCTCGACCTGCGCGTATCCTCTTTGCCGTCAGTGCATGGCGAATCGGTGGTCATGCGTTTGCTCGACAACGCCAACCTCAAACTGTCGCTCGACGACATGGGCTTTGACCCCACCGACTACAAAACCTTCTCCGCGCTGATCAAACGACCCAGCGGCATCATCTTGGTTACTGGCCCAACTGGTTCGGGCAAAACCACCACACTGTACGCGACGCTCAACACGCTCAACACCATCGATCGTAAAATTATTACCGCTGAAGATCCGGTCGAATATCACTTGGATGGCATCAACCAATGTCAGGTGAATCACAAGATCAACATGGACTTTCCGCGCATTTTGCGCGCCATGTTACGTCAAGCACCTAACGTCATTCTGGTCGGTGAAATTCGTGACGCCGAAACGGCCCAGGTTGCTATTCAAGCATCGCTGACTGGTCACTTAGTTTTCAGTACGCTGCACACCAACGACGCGCCGAGCGCACTGACTCGTCTGATCGACATGGGCGTTCCTCCATTCTTGGTCGCCACCTCAATTCAAGCGGTGTTGGCCCAGCGCCTGATCCGCACCAACTGCCCAAAATGTCTAGAACCATTCATGCCTGAGCAGCGTCAGTTGGACATGCTCAAACTGCGCCCAGAACAACTTGCCAATCAGCAATTTAAGCGCGGTAAAGGCTGCGATAATTGTAAGGGGAGTGGATACCGCGGTCGACGCGGCATCTTTGAAATGATGACCATGAACCGCGCCTTGCGCGATCTCGCATTTAATAAAGCGTCGACTAGCGAGGTGCGCAAATCCGCCATCGCTAACGGCATGAGCACCCTGTCGATGGACGGCGCGCGAAAGGCCCTGCAAGGCATTACCACGCCAGAAGAAGTTATCCGGATGGCGAAGACCGACGACTAAACCATGGTGGTCCTCGCAAACGCAACCGCTGAACGTTTCGACATTGAAATCGATCGGGTCGGTTTGCTTGCTTACCTACGATGGAGTGCCGCATTAAGCCTCAGCGGAGTATTCATTTTCTTTGGCGGAATGTTCGGCGTAGCCATAGGCGGTGACGCAATCAAAAAAGATGGCGTTACCGAACTCGCGTCCGCCTTGCCCGTAGTGCTCCGCTGCCTCGGCATTGGCCTTGGAGGCGGCTTTTCATTTGCCCTTATTTGCTACCTCATTTTCTTTCATTGGCGCTCTATCAAGGCGGCTCAGACCTTAGCTCTGCGCGTTGATGGCATGTTCCTGCATATTATCCGCCGCGGATTTATCTGCGAAGACCGAAAAATTCACTTTTCGATGATTTCCGACTATGCGGTCATTGATGGCCCGTTGATGCGGCGATGCGGGATTCAAGCCGTGAGCATCAACGGAATTTCTGGTCGGCCCAATCCCAGCATGGTCATCCTTGGCGTCATCGATGCTCCACGTATCCGTGATTTACTGTGCGAAATCGATCGTCTACGTGAAGATCGAAAAACCTAACTTCACTGATCACAAGATATCAGAGGATAAACGACAATAAGTTGGCGAGCACATCACCACTGGCCTCATGATGTTAATGACCACGATGCCCAGCGTGCAATCCCACCCCCTCGCTCATGAAGTCGCCGTCGCCATTCGTGCTGCCCGTGAGGCCGGGGCCACCGCCTTGCAAATGCAGGGCAGCGTCGAAGCGACGAAAAAGGCCGACGGTTCACCCGTCACGCCTGGTGATTTGGCCGCCGATGCAATCGTCCGTCATCATCTGACCTTGGCTTTTCCGTTGGATGCGATTCTCAGCGAAGAAGTCGCCGATGCTGCCGCCGATCGACTTAGCAATTCACGTTTGTGGATCATCGATCCCATCGATGGAACCCGCGATTATGTCAGTGGCTCCGGTGAGTGGGCCGTCCAAGTCGCACTCGCCATCAATGGCAACTTGGCGCTGGGAATTCTCGATCTTCCTGCTGAGGGAGTGTGCTTGGTCGGCGTCCCCGGTCACGGCGCGTGGATTCTTGACGCACAAGGGCAACGCCCGCTCAGTCTCGATCGCACCA
The DNA here is from genome assembly GCA_043775355.1 of Planctomycetota bacterium. Classification (GTDB taxonomy): domain Bacteria; phylum Planctomycetota; class UBA11346; order UBA11346; family UBA11346; genus BOG-1363. Next base: position 445 of record JAYVSL010000103.1, on the reverse strand, counting down.
ACGCTGACGTGCTGATCACCAGCCTGAGCAAACGCAATCAAGCAGCGGTCGCGAAAGTCGTCAGCGCATTGCCAGAATTCCGCTCGCTCAATGCCACTTCGGTCGGCGTCAAAGTGTGGCGCATGATCAGCGGTCACGCCGGACTTTATGTTCACCCACGCGCCTTGGCAGAGTGGGACGCCGCAGCACCAGCCGCCGTTTTGCAAGCGGTTGGCGGGACCACGACGGATTTATCAGGGAGCGCTCTGCGCTTTAATTCCCTTACCGGCTATTGCCCAGGCGTGGTCTACTCCAAACGCCCAGACCATGCCGCTTTGATCGCACGCATGGCCACCGCTGGGGTTATGTCCGATGTCCGATGTCCGATGTCCGATGTCGGGAACCAGAAGACGTCGGAGATGGCATGACATCGGACATCGGACATGACACTTGTCTTAATTAACCG
>JAYVSL010000102.1:0-1591 GCA_043775355.1 Planctomycetota bacterium | reverse complement strand
GGCTAACTACATGCCTGTCCTTTACCTGCTAATTTGAAGACGCGAACGAGAAAAGGCGCGAGAATCGACCGTGTTTTTCAAGGTTTCCCAATGACCCCGTACAGCTAATGCTTCCAGACATAGGTGCCATTGAGTACTGCAACATCGCTTTCGTCCTCTTTGTTTTTTGCCTTCAAGTGAACTAGAACGGTGTTGTCATTGAAGGTAATGCGCATCTCCGCGAGTGGTCGTTGCTTCTTTCCTTGTGCGCCATCGCATTCGAACATTACTAAATCAGAAAGATCGTACTCTCGCTTTTCGGCCTTGACCTCTGCATATCCGTGGGAGAAGCGCGTTAGGCTAAAACCTGCATGCTCCTGGCCAATGCCGGATCGCTCAAACACGAGGTTCACGCCAAATGTACCCGTCACCGTATTAGAAACGCCTGAGGTAGCCGTTCTCTCCGATGTGCAGGACGCTCCGCACAATGCCAGTGCTGCTACTGCCCATGCCAAGATATGTGATTTCATCTAATGGCCCCTTTTCCTCTTAGCGCGGTTCATGCTCACCCAGCGTGCGATGCGGGCAGGTGTCCTTGCACCATCCTGCTGGGGCTTTGTCTGGACATTTTTTACAAACATCCTCCTTGAATTGTCTCATGTATTCCTGGGTGCCCACCTCCGCATATTTCATGGCTCGGTTACGCCCCCTGAAGTTGAAGTTTTCGGTAACGTGTGGCCATGAACGAGGATCCCAGAGCCCTCGCCAGGGCTTCGGGATTCCATTGGAATCTCTATGATACGGTGAGAACTCGTCCATGACTGTATGCAGAGCGTGGCCTAAGACGGTCATGCCACCCTTTCTGTCGCCTTTGCAAATCAAATCGGCGGCTTCTGCCATACGCTTGTTGATATAGTCTTCGGCTTGTTGGATCGCCTCCTGAGGGTCCTGACCTGGCCGCCGCATACCGTGGTGCGTCGCGCCATTAGGATCTTGAGCCCCTGGGTCGTGGTCTTCGCCATAGCTGCCATTCTTGATGTTCGTGAGATCATCCGAAGTAAGAGTTGGATCTGATCCTAAACCAACGTCTACGATCGTATTGTGATCGGATGTCGCAAAGCATCCAGTTGGATCTGTGAAGTTGGGGACGAGATAAGCCGTGTAGAGCGAGAGACCATCTGCATTCCAGTCCATTGTCCAAGGATCAGCCACCATGTTGGGAAGATCGCTGGGATAGCCGTTCTCCGAAACGTCATGGCCAACCCATATCGTCCACGGATCCCTCCCCACAAACCGTCCCAGGCTCCCCGAGTAGTATCGCGCTCGGAAGTACCACAAACCGGTTTCCCTGTCTAAGAATCTGCCGGTGAACCCGATCTGGTTTCCATACGATGACGCCGTCCGCGTGGTCACACCATCAGCCGCCAGCACGGTCCGCTGCCCGAAAGCGTCGTAGCGATAGCGTTCGACGACGGCTCCAGCGTTGTCGGTGAGTGCAGCGACGCTGTAGAGGTGATTCGCATGCACATAAAACCGCTGCCCGCCACTCAGCCGATAATACCCCTTCTTCGCGACACCAGGAATCGGGTCCCCAAACGTCGCGTTATTAAAA